>NZ_JBHVUQ010000218.1:0-10926 GCF_042884105.1 Streptomyces sp. NPDC058157 | reverse complement strand
ACTGCGGGCCGTAGCTCTGGAAGCCGAGGCCGTACGCCTTCGGGCCGCCGCCCACGAGGTCCTTGCCCTCGGAGTGGATCCGGGCGAACTCGGCGGCGGTGTCCGGCTGGAGGAGGGGTTCCCGTCCGTCCAGGCCGAAGGCGGCGGCCGCGTACAGGCCCGCCAGGCCGCGTGCGGTGCCGAGTCCGCCGGCCGAGGCCTGGCCGCCGGCGCGCACGGCGCGCGAGTTGGGGAACTCGTACAGCTCGGCGTTGCCGGGGGCGTGCTCGTTGAAGGCGATCCCGCCCAGCCCGAACGGGCTCGCGGCCGACGCCTCGATCTCGGCCGCCTGTGCGGGCGTCGGCAGCATCGGCTGGGTGCCGAGGAAGCGCGGCTCCTCGGACTCCGGCAGGCCCAGCCACAGGTCGAGCCCGTACGGGGCGCGGACCCGTTCCTCGTACCAGGCCTGCAGGGTGCGTCCGGTGGCCCGGAACACCACCTCTCCGACCAGGGCACCGATCACGAGGGCGTGGTAGCCGAAGAAACGGCCCGGCTGCCAGAACGGGCGCTGCCCCGCCAGGCGGGCCGCCAGGGCCCGGTCGTCGGCGAGTTCCCGCGCGGTGAAGCCGGCGTCCAGGCCGATGACCCCGGCCCGGTGGGCCAGCAGCTCGCGCAGCGTGACGCCGCCCTTGTCCTGCGCGGCGAAGTCCGGCCAGTACGAGGCGACGGTCCGGTCCAGGTCCAGGAGGCCGTCCTGCACCAGGAGCGCGGTCACCAGGTACGCCGCGCCCTTGGTGGAGGAGAAGACGCCGAGCAGGGAGTCCGCGCCCACCCCCTGCGACCAGAGGTCCACCACCCGTTCGCCGCCCCGGTACACCACCAGTTGCGCGCCGGGTTCGTGCTCTTCGGCCGCGAGGAACGCGGCGAACTCCTCCCGGACCCCTTCGAACCCGGCGACCACCGTGCCGTGGACTGCCATGACCCCTCCCGAACCACCTTGTCGATCTTGCTGTCGCGGCAACCCGGCACCCCGCGCGCCTATTCCCCGCGCCCATCGGCTCCCCCGCTCCGCCGGAGCAGGTGTGCCCGTATGCGGTGGAGGACTGCCCTCGCGGACATGTACGCCCCCCGCCGGGGCGCCTACGGTCGGCGGGGACCGGCCGGACGGCCCGGGACCGGGTGGCCCGCCCGGCCTCCGGTGCCCTTACAGGAAGCTGCGGCGTCATGGGTTTCGACCGGAAGAAGGAGCAGGGCGAACGGGACGGGAAGGCGCTGCCGACCCGGTCCCCGGCCGCCCCGCACACCGATGCGGCGTTCCTCCTCGGGAGCCGCCAGGTCACACGGTCCTCCGTGCAGGCCGTCGGGCACCTGGCGGGGAACGCCGCCGCCACCGCCTACGTGCAGCGGGTCAGCGACGAGAAGCGGGAGGAGGCCGAGGGGAGGCGGCGGCGGATGGCGGAGCGCGCCCGCAGGCGCAACGACGCCCGGCCGGTGGGCGCGTTCACCACGCAGGACACGCCGTTCGGCCCGGTCAACGAGCGGAGCGGGCGCGGCGGGGCTCCGTACGTCACCACCAACCAGGCCCAGTACCCGGGAACGCCGAGGACCGACGGCCGCTACGTCCGCGAGGAGCAGGGCCAGTTCGTCGGCCTCATCCCGGCCCTCGACGCCGAGCACTTCCAGCCGCTGGCCGACGCGCTGAAGGGGCGGCAGCCGAGCGAGGAGGAGATCGCCGGGATGAGCGACGAACAGCGCCGGGCAGCAGCGATGATCATGGGCATCGCGAACGCCGAGGAGATCCGCGCGGGGGGTGCGACGAAGCAGCTCCGCGCCGCGCTGCGGCGGCAAGGCGAGCCGTCGCACGAGGCGTTGGAGTTCCTCAGGGACTACCCGCAGGGCGCTCCCGGCGGGGCCCGGCACGAGCAGCGCGTGCGGGAGGGCCGGTCGAGGCGGACCACTCCGGAGATCGAGACCATCCTCGAGGCCTCGTCCTCGTCCTCGTCCTCGTCGGACGAGGGCTCGCCGCGCCGCCCCAGTTGACGGTCACACGGGTGGGGGCAGCGGCTCACGGGCCGCGTGCCAGGCGGGCGGGAGGGCGGTGACGCCCGTGCGGGCGGCGATGACCCCGCCCGCGATGGCGCAGGTGGTGTCGATGTCCCCGCGGCCCTCGACCGTGGACCACAGGCCCTCGTGCAGGTCGTCGAGGTGGGTCGCCGCGCACCACAGGGCGTAGGGCACGGTGTCGGGCCCGGACATCCGGTAGCCGGACCCCAGTACCTCCGCGGCGTGCCGGACGGAGGTGTGCTCCGGCATGCGGGCGGCGATCCGCAGCCCCGAGCGGACGTCGCCGACCGGGAGCTTTTCGGCGACGGCCAGCAGGAACTCCGGGCGCGCCGGGGCGGCGCCGCCGCGGCTGCGAGTGGCGAGCGCCGCGGCCACGGCGACCGCCACCGCCCCGGCGACGGCCTCGGGGTGGTGGTGCGAGACCGCGCTCTGCCGGGCGGCCTGCTCGGCGACGGCGCCGAGGTCGTCGGCGAGCCAGGCGCCGAGCGGGGCCACGCGCATGGCCGCGCCGTTGCCCCAGGAGCCCTGGCCGCCGAACTGCCCGGCGACCACCTCCCGCCAGGCCTCGCCCGCGCCGATCCGGCGGAGCACGTCGTGCATCGAGGCGCCGTAGCCCCGGTGCGTGTCGGCGGCGTAGGCCTCGGCGAGGCGCCGGGCGAGGCGGTCCTGGTCGACGGTCCCGGCGCCCTCGGCGAGCTCCCGCACCAGTACGAGGGCCTGGGCGGTGTCGTCGGTCCACTGCCACAGCGGCTCCGGGGGCGGGACGCGTGCCTCCAGGGCTGCGGAACCCTCGCGGCGCAGGACGGCGAACCAGCGGTCGCCGAAGGAGTCGCCGAAGGCGAGCCCGGACAGGGCGTCCAGGGCGGGGGCGGGGATGTCGGTCACCGGCCCAGTATCACGAAGGAGTTCCGCCCGGGGCACCCGGATTTCGGCGCGGCCGCCCCGACTGCGGGGCGCCGCCGGTGAGTCCGGCGCAGGGGGCGTCACCGCCGGCGGCGGCCCGCTGGCCGGCGGACCGTCGATCAGGGGCGGGTGAGCCGAGCAGGGCCGTGCGGTGCGAGCGTCGTCACGCTGCCCGGGTCCGTGGCGCCGTCCTCGATCAGCGGGTCAGCTCGGACCGTCCGGCACGGCGCGTCACGAGCGGCGGGCCAGCAGGTGGGCGTCGAGGAACCCGCGCTCGGAGGCCGGGTCGTGGAGCAGGCGGGCGAACACGGGGAGGCCGGCCGCGGCCAGCAGGTCTGCCAGCCGGTCCGCGGGCCAGCTGTAGGCCGGTGCCACCTTGTGGTCGAAGCGGACCGGGCCGGGACCGTCGGTGCCGAAGAACGACACGAGGAGCAGGCCGCCGGGTACCAGGACGCGCGCCTGCTCGGCGAGGAGGGCCGGCAGTTCCTCCGGCGGGGTGTGGATCATCGAGTAGTGGGCCAGTACGCCGCCCAGGGCGCCGTCCTCGACCGGGAGGGCCTCCATCCGGGCCTCCTCGAAGCGCAGCCGCGGACGGGTCCGCCGGGCGTGGGCGACCATGCCCGGGGAGAGGTCGAGGCCGAAGGCGTCCACGCCCAGGTCGTGCAGCATGGCCGTCAGGTGTCCGGGCCCGCATCCGACGTCGGCCGCGCGCGGGTTGCCGGTCGCGCGCACCAGCTCGGCGAAGGTGGCGATCATGGCCCGGGCGAAGGGCTGGGTCTCCAGGCGGTGGTCGGCGAACATCCGGGCGTAGAGCTCGACGACCCCGTCGTAGGCGGTCCTGGTCTCGTCCTGGTGGTGCGGCACGCGCAAGAAGCTAGCAGCCGGTGTCGCGGCCCCGGCGCGCTCCCGGTGCCGCGTAGGCCCGGACGTATGGGCGCGCTCGGGGACCTGATCGGGCTCGACGACCGCACCGTGGCGGCCGTCGGGCGGGAACTGGACGTGGAACAAGGGCAGCCGGACGTGACCCCATCGGCAACAACGGCCTCGTGGTCGAGTTGGGCGTGCCGGCCGAGCGCTGACTTCCGGCCCGGACGACCGCCGACCAGCTCCACGGCCTGGGCTACCGCCCGGATCCGGCCGCCCCGGACGGTGGCGCGCGCCCGGGCGGTCAGTGGGGGTCAGGCGCGGACTCCCCGGCCAGCTCGCGCTCCAGCCTCTTCAGCACCCTCTCGACGAGTTCGCCGCGATGGGAACCCGCGGTGACGCCCTGTTCGACGAGGTGGTCGTTCGGAGGGTCCTGGGCACCGGCGCCCTGTCCGGCCAGCTCCTCCTCCATGATGCGTCCGATCCTCTCGAGGAGCCGCGATCGGGCGGAGCCCGAGATGCTCGCGTCCACCAGCCTGTCGAACTCCTTGGGCATGCCGACTCCTCACGCAGGGAAGGGCTTCCGCTTCCACGGTAGCGAGGGGCGCGCCCGCGGTCACGCCCCGGGAGCCCGCGTCACGGGCGCGGAGCCCGCGACCGGGTTGCCCGCCCAGGCGGTGCCCGCGGGGAGGGTCTCGCCGCGCATCACCAGGGACGCGGGGGCCACGGAGGTGTGGGCGCCGACGGTGCTGCCGGGGAGCACGATGCTGTGCGGGCCGAGCGAGGCTCCCGCGTCCAGGCGGACGGTGTCCATGCGCATGACGCGGTCGTGGAACAGGTGGGTCTGCAGGACGCAGCCCCGGTTCACCGTGGCCCCGTCCCCGAGGGTGACCAGGTCGGTCTCCGGGAGCCAGTGCGTGTCGCACCACACGCCCCGGCCGATCCGCGCCCCGAGGGTGCGCAGCCACCAGTTCAGCACCGGCGTGCCGGTGAAGGGGCCGGCCAGCCAGGGGACGGCGAGGGATTCGACGAAGGTGTCGTACAGCTCGTTGCGCCAGACGAACGGGGTCCACAGCGGGTGTTCGGCCACCCGGAACCGGCCGACCAGCAGCCACTTGGCGGCGGTCGTCGTCAGCGCGGCGGCCGCCCCGGCGGCCAGCAGCAGCGGCACCGCGGCCGCCGCCGCCCACAGGGGTCCGCCGGCCAGCAGGGCGTCCTGTTCCCCGAGGAACACGCCCTCGGCCAGCAGCAGTCCGCAGACCAGCGGCAGCAGCCGGCACAGTTCGACGGCGGCCCGGGCCACGACCAGCCGCCGGGGCGGGGCGAAGGTGCGGCTCAGCTCGGCGGCCGCGGCGGTGCGCGGCAGTTCGAGGGCGGGACGGCCCAGCCAGGAGCTGCCGGGGGCGGGGTCGGCGGGGGCGTCGGAGAGGACGCCGACCAGGGCGCCGTCGGGGACGTGCCGGCCGGGCCCCACGATGCCGGAGTTGCCGACGAAGGCCCGGCGGCCGACCCGCACCGCGCCCAGGTGCATCCGGCCGTCGCGGAGTTCGTAGGGGGCGACGAGGGTGTCGTCGGCGAGGAAGGCCCCGTCGTCGACGCGGAGCAGCGAGGGCAGCGGGAGGACCGTGGAGATCTCGGTGCCGCGGCCGATCCGGGCGCCCAGCAGGCGCAGCCACAGCGGGGTGGCGAGGCTCGCGTACAGGGGGAACAGGCCGCTGCGGGCGCCGTCGAGGAGCCGGTGGACCAGCCACACCCGCCAGGCCACGCCGCCGTCGGCGGGGTGGCTGCCGGGGGTGATGCGCCGGCCCAGGACGCGGACCACCAGGGCGACCAGGGCGATCCAGCAGAGCGCGGCCACGAGGACGGAGAGCGGAGCGGCGAGCACCAGCCGCCCGGCGACCCCGGCGAGCGTGGGACGGTCCTTGACGAGCTGGTAGGTGGCGATCGCGACGGGCAGCGCCGCGACCGCCGGCAGCAGGGGCAGCAGGAGCAGGGAGAGCGCGTAGGCGGCCCGCCAGCGGAGCGGTCCGTGCGGCCGGGTCGGCGCGGGGCGCCGGCCCCGGTGCGCCGGGGCCCGGTAGAGGAGCCGGGCCGGGGAGCCGTGCCAGGTCTCGCCCGCCGGGACCCGCCCGTCGAGGCAGGCTCCCGCCGCGAGTTCGGCGCCCTCGCCGAGCTCCGCTCCGGGCATCAGCACCGCGCGGTGGCCGACCCGTGCGCCGGCCCCGATCCGGACGGCCCCGACGATCAGCCGGTCCCCGTCCAGCCACCACCCCCGGACGTCGGCCTCGGGCTCCACCGCGCAGCCGGCTCCGAACTCGGCGAGCCCGGTCACCGGCGGCATCGCGTGCAGGGCGGCTCCCGGTCCGGTGGCGCAGCCGAGGGCGCGGGCGTACCGGGCGGCCCACGGGGTGCCGAGCAGGGCCGGGACCCCGAAGACGGCGACGGCCCGTTCGGCCGCCCAGAGCCTCAGGTGGGTGCGGCCGCCGCGCGGGTGCGTGCCCGGGCGCACGCCCCGGGTCAGCAGCCGTGCGGCGAGGGTGCCCAGGGCGAACCGGGAGGGGGCGGTGAACAGCACGAGCCAGCCGGTCAGTACGAGCCACCAGGGGGTGTACGGGGTCCAGACGTGGGGGGTGAGCAGGCCGAGCACGTTGTCGAGGGCGGCCAGGACGATCACCCCGCGCAGGCCGGTGACGGCGTGGGCGGCGGTCTGGGCGAGGCACTGGACGAGGCCGGCCCGGCGCGGGACCGGGCGGACCGGGGGCCGCGTGTCCCGGCCGGCCACGAGGGTTTCGGCGTGGGCCGCCATGTCCCGCAGGACCGGCCGCCGGTAGAGGTCGGCCACCGAGATGCCGGGGTGTCCGGGGCGCAGAGCGGAGGCGAGGCGGGCCGCGCCCAGGCTGGTGCCGCCGAGGGCGAAGAAGTCGTCGCCGGGGCCCGGGCGCACGCCGAGCTGGTCCTCCCACAGGGCCGCCAGCCGTGCCTCGGCCGGGGTCAGCCGGGCCTGCGGTGCCGGGTCGGCGGGCAGCGGCCAGGGCAGGGCGTCCCGGTCGACCTTGCCGGAGGTGCGGGTGGGCAGCTCCGCCACCTCGGCGAGGAGCGGGACGAGGGCGGCGGGCAGCAGCCGGGCGAGCTCCTCGCGGGCGCTGTCGCGGACGTAGTCGGGGCCGGGGACCACGTAGCCGACGAGGATCCGCCCGCCCGCCGGGGTCAGGCGCACGGCCGACGCGGCCGCGCGCACGCCGGGCAGCGCGGTGAGCGCGGCGTCGATCTCGCCGGGCTCGACCCGCCGGCCGCCGATCTTGACCTGGTCGTCGGCGCGGCCGGCGAACACCAGGCCCTGCGGGTCGGCCCGGACGAGGTCGCCGGTGCGGTAGGCCCGGTCGGTGCCCAGGGCCGGGCAGGGCCGGTAGCGCTCCCGGTCCTTGGCGTGGTCGAGGTAGCGGGCCAGGCCCACGCCGGCGACGGCCAGTTCGCCGACCTCCCCGTGGGGCAGGGGTTCGCCGGCCTCGTCCACGACGGCCAGGTCCCAGCCGTCGAGCGGCAGTCCGATCCGTACGGGTTCGCCGGCGCGCAGACGGGCGGCGCAGGCCACGACGGTGGTCTCGGTGGGGCCGTAGGTGTTCCACATCTCCCGGCCGTCCACGGCGAAGCGGTCCACCAGCTCCGCCGGGCACGCCTCGCCGCCCACGATCAGCAGCCGGACGCGGTCCAGGGAGCCGGGCGGCCACAGTGCGGCCAGGGTGGGCACCGTGGAGACGACGGTGACGCCCCGCTCGACCAGCCAGGGTCCGAGTTCGTGGCCGGCCCGGACGAGCGAGCGGGGGGCGGGGACCAGGCAGGCGCCGTGCCGCCAGGCCAGCCACATCTCCTCGCAGGAGGCGTCGAAGGCCACCGAGAGCCCCGCCAGGACCCGGTCCCCCGGGCCGAGCGGCCGGTCGGCCAGGAACAGTCCGGCCTCGGCGTCGACGAAGGCGGCGGCGCTGCGGTGACGGACCGCCACCCCCTTGGGGAGGCCGGTGGATCCGGAGGTGAAGATGATCCAGGCGTCGTCGCCCGGTAGGACGGGGCGCGGCATGGTTCCCGGCGTGCTTCCCAGGGGCGGGACGGCGCCGGGTGCGAGGGCGGCCCCCTCCCCCAGGACCAGGCAGACGCCCGCCTCGCGGAAGACGGTGGCGGCGCGCTCCTCGGGGTCGTCGGCGTCGACGGGCACGTAGGCCGCGCCGCAGCGCAGTACCGCGAGCACCGCCACGTACAGGTCCGCCGTGCCCGAGGGGACGCGCACGCCGATCCGGTCGCCGGGGCCGGCCCCCGCCCGGCGCAGCCGCTGCGCCAGGGCCCGCGTCTCGGCGGCGAGGGCGCGGTAGTCGAGGATCCGGTCGCCGGTGTCCAGGGCGGGTGCGGCCGGGTGCGCGGCGGCGGTGGCGTCGAAGACGTCGAGGAGGGTGCGCGGCGGGTGGGCCGGGGCGCCGCGCAGGACGGCGGCGTCGCGCGGGCGGCTGCGCGGGTTCGGGACCGGGGGGAGGTGGTGGCCGGACGGGAGGGTTGACATCGGCAGGGCCTCGGTTTCACGTGCTGGGGGGTGTGCGGTCCGCCGCCCCGGGGGAACGGTTGCCGTACGCCTGCACAGATACCGTCGAGCCGTCGGCGGTTCACCCGTCGCGGGTCGCTGTCTCGAGCGATCGAACAGGGCCCCGCCCGCCCCATGACCCGGTCAAGTCGCCCGCCGCACACGGGGCCCGGGGGGCCGCGCACCGCGTGTCAGGGCGGTACGGGCCGCCTCTCCTTGATCAGGATTTGGCCGGCTCCTGGCCCGGTGTTCGGTTCGGCCGTCCCCCGTTCGACCGCCCGGCCGTGGCGGCGGGCGGTCAGGCGGAGGGGGTCGTTCCGGGGGTGGGGGTGGCGTGGGGGCGTTGGGGCAGCAGGGCCTTGCAGGTCTCGAAGGCCTGGGCCGAGGCCGGGTCGGAGGTGGGGAAGCCGCGCATGCCCGGCGCGTTCGGGGAGGCGGAGGGCAGGGCCACACCGTGGTCCTTGAGGCAGCCGGTGAACGCCTTCATGGCGCTGCCGTCGCCGCCGCCTCCGCGGCCGCCGCCGAACTGCGGGCGCAGGCTCGCGCAGGCCTGCGCGGCCTCCTGGCGCTTCGGGTCGGCGGACGGGCCGCCGCCGGGGCCGCGGGAACCCTGGCCCCAGCCGCCCGGGCCGCCGCCGGGGCCGCGCGAACCGCTCGGGCGGGGGGCCGGGGTGACCCCGTGCTGGGCCAGGCACTGGCGGTAGGCGTCGGCCGAGGTGGCGCCCGGCGAGGGCGCCGTGCTGCCGGCGGCCGCCTTGGCGGCGCCGCCCGACCCGGAGCCGCAGCCGGCGAGCAGCAGCCCGGACACCGTGAGGAAGACGGCGGTCAGGGCCGCCCGGGACGCGGGGCCGGTGGTGGTCCTGGGCATGTCCGTGGTCTCCTCGGGGCTCCGGTTGACCGGCGGCTGGGGCACACCGGTGACCGGGACTCAACCGTACGGAGGTGGGCGCGGGCCGGGCATCGGCTGGGAGTTGCCTGGGAACGGGCGGGGGCGCCGGTCCCCCGGCGACCGGAACGGCCGGTGTTACGCCCCGTTCGACGCCGAACGTCCCCTTCGGCCGGGCCCGCGGTTCCCAGGGAACTCCCAGGAAGTTCCCAGGACCTCCAAAGTGCCGGAGGCCAGCATGCCGCTCCATGAAGGTGCTCCCCCGGCGGCGCAAAGCCGTCCTCATCAACTCGACGCTCGCCGTGGCCGTCCTCGCGGGCGTCGGCGGCGCCTACGCGGCGGTGACCAGCGGCACCGACGCTCCGGCGCGCGGCGGTGCCCGGACCGCCACGGTCGCCAAGGGAACCGTCCTGGCGACCGTCTCCGGCTCGGGTTCCCTGAGTTCGCCCAACGACGCCGGGGTGAACTTCACCACCGGCGGGCGGCTGACCGAGGTGGACGTCAAGGCGGGCGACAAGGTCACCGCGGGACAGGTGCTGGGGAGGGTCGACGCGACCGCCGCCAAGGAGACCCTGGCGCAGGCCCAGGCCGCGCTGACCGCGGCGCAGGCGAACGTCACCAAGGCGGAGGCCGGGCAGACCCCGGCGGCCTCGGGCAGCGGCTCGTCCTCGCGCGCCGGCTCCGCGCCCGCGCCCGCGGCCACGCCCACCGTCGATCCGGCGCAGGTGGCCCAGGCCAACTCCCAGCTCACCCAGGCGCAGAACGCCGTGGGCTCCGCGCAGCGCGCCGTGGACGGCACCGTGCTGAGGGCTCCGGCCGCCGGTACGGTCGCCTCCGTGTCGGCCAGGACCGGCGACACGGTCGCGGGCACGGGCGCCGCCGGGAGCGGCAGTGGCGGCAGCGGGGGCAACGGCGGCGGGGGCTCGGGCGGCGGCTCGGCCTCTTCCTCCTCCTCTGCCGCCGCCGCTTCCTCCTCCCTGTCCGGGTTCGTGGTGCTCACCAATCCCACGGGCATGCAGGTGACGGCGAACTTCTCGGAGGCCGACGCCCTGCGCCTGAAGCCCGGCCAGGCGGCGACGGTCACCCTCAACGCGATGTCCGGGCGCACCCTCAACGCGCAGGTGCTGTCCGTCAGCTCGCTCCCCGTCAGCAGCGGCGGTTCCGGTGGCGGCGGCGCGGGTGGCGGGAGCGCGGTGCAGTACGCGGCCACCCTGACCATCACCAGCCCCACCGACGACCTGCGCAGCGGGCTCAGCACCAGCATCCAGGTGGTCGTCGGGGAGGCATCCGGAGCGCTGTCCGTGCCCACGACCGCCGTCTCGGGGACCGGGGCGAACCGCAGCGTGACCGTCGTCCGGGCGGACGGCACCACCGTACGCACGCCCGTCACCGTCGGTCTGGAGGGCGACGGCAGCGACCAGATCCTCAGCGGGCTGACCGAGGGCCAGCAGGTGCAGCTCGCCACGGTGTCCTCGGCCGGCAACGGCGGTTTCCCGGGCGGTGCCTTCCCCGGCGGCGCCGGCGGCGGCAACCGCAACCGCGGCGGGGCCGGCGGCGGTGGCGGTGGCGCGGGCGGCGGGTTCCGGTCCGGCGGGGGCGGGGGTGGCCGCGGATGACGCCGCCGCTGTGGCCGCGCCGCACCCGCCGCGCGGGGCCACCCGGC
>NZ_JBHVUQ010000217.1:0-11164 GCF_042884105.1 Streptomyces sp. NPDC058157 | reverse complement strand
GTGGACATGTCGGTGCCGGCCTACCTGGTCCTGGTCGTCGCCGTCACCGGGCTGATGAGCTTCCCGCTCGGCCTCGCCGAGTACCGCGACCGCAAGGTCCTCAAGCGCTTCCGCGCGACGCCGGTCGACGCGTCCGCCTTCCTCGTCGCGCAGGGGCTGGTCAACCTCGCGCTGACCCTGCTCGGCGCCCTGCTGCTGGTCGCCGCCGGGTACCTGTTCTTCGGCCTCCACCTGCCGGCCACCCCCGGGGCGGCCGCCGCGACGGCCGGGGCCCTGCTGCTCTGCTCCCTCGCCATGTACGCGCTCGGGGGAGTGGTGGCCGCGGTCGCCCGGTCCGAGCGGGCGGCGGTGGCCATCGCCAACCTGGTCTACTTCCCCATGATCTTCCTGTCGGGGGCGACCATCCCGCTGCAGATCTTCCCGGACGCGATGAAGACCATCAGCTCCGCGCTGCCCGCGACCTACGCGGTCGAGCTGCTCCAGCACGCCTGGCTGGGCGGCCCCGCCGACGTCGCCCTCGACCTGGGCGTGCTCGCGGGCGTGGTCGTCCTGGGCACGGCGGCCGCCGCGCGGCTGTTCCGGTGGGAGTAGCGGTGCCGGACGCCGCCTCCCCGCCCCCCGGCCCGCCGGACACCGTCCCGCCGCGCCCGGACCCGCCGGCCGCCGACGAGGTCCCCGCCACCGCGTTCCTCACCGCGCTCGCCCGGGCGCGCGCGACGGCCGACCCGGACGGGGTGCTCCGCGACCCCTACGCCGCACGCTTCGCCCGCCTCTGCCCCGACTCCGTCGCCCGCGTCACCCGGCACACCGCCGGGCCGTCCGTCGTCGTCGCCCGCACCCTCGTGATCGACCGCCTGCTGTCCGGGCTGCTCCGGGACGGGCCCTGGGAGGCCTGCGTCAACCTCGGCGCGGGCTTCGACGCCCGCACCCACCGCCTGGAGTGGCCCGCCGCCTGCCGGGTGACCGAAGTCGACCGCCCCGCCGTCCTCGACCTCAAGGACCGCCTGCTGCCCGCGGCCACGGCCCGCGTCCCGGTGGAACGGCTCCCCGGCGACCTGTGCGAACCCGCCGCCCTCACCGCCCTCCTGCGGCCCCGCGCCGCGGGCCGCAGGACCCTCTTCCTGGCCGAGGGGCTGCTCACCTACCTCACCGCGGACCAGGTCCGCGCCCTGGCGGCCGCGCTGGCCGGGGCGGCGGACGCCGGCAGCGCGTGGATCTGCGACGTCCTCTCCCCGGCCTCCGCCCGCACCCTCACCGCCGCCGCCCGCACCGCCGGAACGGCCCTGACCCTGCACGGCCTCCCGGACCTCGACGCCTTCGAGACCGCCGGCTGGCACTGCGAGCACCTCGAACCCCTGCCCACGGCCCGGCCCCCCGCCCGGGCCACCGGCACGTCCCGGCACCTCCCGGACGGCGTCCTGCGCTTGCGGCGGCGATCCCGGGAGGGCCGCGGCGGGGACGACCGTCCGGCAGCGGCCGCGCACCGGGCGTGACCGCCCTCCGCCGTGCGTGCACGCGCCGCCGACCTACCATGGAGGGTCAGGTCATTCGACCCCGCACCTGCCCGCGGAGCAGCGGGAGGAGGCCGGCATGGAGTTCGGGAACGGATCCGGGGGACCGGACGGATCGGCCTACCTGCCGATCTCCGAGCACGGCCTGATCGGGGACCTCCGTACGGCCGCCCTCGTCGGGACCGACGGAACCATCGACTGGTACTGCTGTCCGCGCTTCGACGCACCGAGCGTGTTCGCCTCCATCCTCGACGCCGACCGGGGCGGGTCGTGGGAGCTGGCCGCCGACGTGCCGGCCCGCACCCGGCAGTTCTACTTCCCCGACACCAACGTGCTGATCACACGGTTCTACGCGGCCGACGGGGTGGCGGAGGTCCAGGACTTCATGCCGGTCGTCGACGCGTCGCGGGAAGCCGCCCGGCACCGGCTGATCCGGCGGGTGGTCTGCGTACGGGGCACCCTGCCGTTCCGGTCCCGGATCTCCCCGCGCTTCGGCTACGGCGCCGAACCGCACACCGTGCGCGCACGGGCCCACGACGCCGTCTTCGAGTCCCCGTCGCTCTCCTTGGCCCTGTCGGCCACCGCGCCGCTGGAGACCGACGGCACCGACGTGTCCTCGCGCTTCAAGCTCCTCGAGGGCGAGTCGGCCGTCTTCGCCCTCGACCGGGTCAGCGGCGACGTCCGGCCGCGGGCCTGCCCGCGCGCGGAGGCGGAGGAGCAGTTCGAGGCGACGGTCCGGTTCTGGCGCGACTGGCTGAGCCGCTCCCGCTACCGGGGCCGCTGGCGGGAGATGGTCAACCGCTCCGCGCTGACGCTGAAGCTGCTCACCTACGCGCCGACCGGCGCGATCGTCGCCGCACCGACGACGAGCCTGCCCGAGCGGATCGGCGGCGAGCGCAACTGGGACTACCGGTACGTGTGGGTCCGCGACGCGGCCTTCTGCGTCTACGCCATGCTCCGCCTCGGGTTCACCTCCGAGGCCGAGGCCTTCATGGGCTTCCTGTCCGAGCGGTGCATCGAGCCCGGCGCCGGCCCCAGGGGGCCCCTGCAGATCATGTACGGCATCGACGGGCGCACCGAACTGCCCGAGACCGAGCTGTCCCACCTCGCGGGACATCTGGGATCGGCTCCGGTGCGGATCGGGAACGCCGCCACGGGCCAGCTCCAGCTGGACATCTACGGAGCCATGATCGACTCCGTCTACCTGTACGACAAGTGGGGCAAGCCCATCAGCAGCGACCACTGGGACGAAGTCGGCGCCGTGGTCGACTGGCTCTGCGAGCACTGGGACCAGCCCGACGAGGGTGTCTGGGAGACCCGCGGCGGCCGCAGGGACTTCGTCTACTCACGGCTGATGTGCTGGGTGGCCATCGAACGGGCCGTGCGCATGGCCAACCGGCGCGGACTGCCGGCCGACCTCGCCCGCTGGCAGCGGAGCCGGGACGCGATCTACCGGCAGATCATGAAGGAGGGCTGGTCGGCCGGGCGCGGGGCGTTCGTCCAGAGCCTGGGGGAGGAGGTGCTCGACGCCTCCGTGCTGATGATGCCCATGGCCAAGTTCATCGCGCCGACCGACCCCAAGTGGCTCTCGACCCTGGACGCGCTCACCGCCGAGCTGGTCTCCGACTCGCTGGTCTACCGCTACGACCCGCAGGCCAGCCCCGACGGCCTGCGGGGCGCGGAGGGCACCTTCTCGATCTGCTCCTTCTGGTACGTCGAGGCGCTGACCCGTGCCGGGCGGCTGGAGGAAGCCCGGCTGGCCTTCGAGAAGATGCTCACCTACGCCAACCACGTCGGCCTCTACGCCGAGGAGATCGGCCGCAGCGGTGAACAACTGGGCAACTTCCCCCAGGCGTTCACCCACCTGTCCCTGATCAGTGCGGCCTTCAACCTCGACCGCGCCCTCGGCTGAGCGGGAGGCGCGGAGCCGGCCGCTCAGCCCTGCTCCCGGACGCCCCAGGGGGAGCCGTACGCCGTCAGCAGGTCCAGGAACGGGCGCGGTGCGAAGGCCTCCGGGCCGAGCACACCCGCCTGCGCCCACACCCCGCCGGCCATGAGCTCCAGGGCCACCACCGGGTTGACGGCGGTCTGCCACACGACGGCCTGGGAGCCGTACTCGCGCATCGACCACTGGTTGTCCACCACGTGGTACAGGTACACCTCGCGCGGCCGGCCGTCCTTGGTGCCCTTCACCCAGGTGCCCGCGCAGGTCTTGCCGGACATGCGCTCGCCCAGCGTCGCCGGGTCGGGCAGGCAGGCGGCCACCACGTCGCGCGGGGAGACCCGTACCGCAGCGCCGTCCGCCCCGCGGACCGTGACCGGCGCGGTCGAGTCCAGGCCCAGTGCGTGCAGGGTCTTGAGCTTGCCGATGAAGTCCTCGCCCAGCCCGTACTTGAAGGTGACGCGCTGCGCGTCGACCCAGCGCGGGACCAGCAGCACCTCCTCGTGCTCGACGTTGACGCACTCCACCGGGCCGATGCCGTCGGGGAAGTCGAACACCTCCGGCTCGCTGAACGGCTCCGTGGTGAACCATCCGCGCTCGCGCTCGAAGACGACGGGCGGGTTCAGGCATTCCTCGATCGTCGTCCAGATGTTGAACGAGGGGGCGAACTCGTGGCCCTCGACGGTCAGGTTCGCCCCGTCGCGGATGCCGATCTCCTCGATCTCGTCGAACAGCTCGTCCGCCGCGTAGCGGGCGAAGACGTCCGAGAGGCCGGGCTCCACGCCCATGCCGACCAGCGCCAGCCGGCCCGACTTCTCCCAGGCCTCCGCCCGGGCGAACTGCTCGTCGCCCAGCTTGACCCCGCATTCGGCGTAGGGCAGGGCGGGGTGCGGCCGCGACAGCGACATCGCCATGTCCATGTAGTGGCTGTCCGCGGCCAGGGCCGCCTCGAACAGCGGCATCACGAAGCGGGGGTCGGTGGCGTTCAGCAGCATGTCGCACCGCTCCTCGGTGAGGAGCGCGGCCACCGCGGCCTCGTCGGAGGCGTCGATCCGGCGGGCCGTGAACCGGCCGGCGGAGTCGTCGAGGGCGGCGACGGCCGCCTCGGCGCGGGCGAGGTCGTAGTCGGCGACCACGAAGTGGTCGAAGAAGTCCCGGCGGGCCGCGATCCGGGTGATCGCGGTACCGACGCCACCGGCGCCCACAAGCAGAACACGCATGACGAAACCCTCTCTCGGCGGGGCCCACGGAGGTCCGTGCCCCATGGGAGGGATGAAAGCCGGGCCCGCGAGATAAGGTCAATGGTGTTGGCATAAGGCCCCACACGACCCAGGAGGGCACGCGATGGCGAAACCGGTGGTCCCCGAGGACGCCCGCAGGCGGCGGCGCCCCACCCGGCAGGGCGTCGTCCTGTCCGAGCGGCTGATCGTCGACACCGCCCTGCGCATGCTGCGCGAACACGGCAGCGCCGGGCTCTCCGCCCGCCGGCTGGGCGCCGCCCTCGGTGCCGACCCCAGCACCCTCTACCGCTACTTCGACGGCATGGACGGCCTGACCCTCGCCATCGGCGAGGAACTGATCGGACGGGCCCTCGAAGGCTGGTCCGCCACCGGGATCTGGCGCTCCGACCTGCGCGAACTCGGGCTGCGCATCCACGGGGCCTACCTGGCCCACCCCCAGGCGGCCGTGCTCACCGCCAGCCGCGTCACCGGCCGGCCCCGCGAGATCGCCGCCGACGAGGCGGTCCTCGGGATCCTGCGCACGGCGGGCTTCCCGGACCCGGAGGCGGTCCTGATCTACCACGCCTTCATCGACCAGAGCCTGGCCTTCGCCGCCCTCGACGCCGGAGCCCTCGCCCTGAGCGAGGCCTCGCGGCTCTCCGACGAGCAGCAGTGGGAGTCCACCTACGCCAGGCTGCCGGCCGACCAGTACCCGCACATCGCGGCCACCGGACGGCTGCTCGCCGCCCGGATGAACCACAGCGCCTACCCGGTCGCCCTGGACATGCTCCTCGCCAGCGCCGAGGCCCGTCTCCAGGCCCTGGGCGACCGCTGACCGCACCGGGTTCCGGCACCCCCCGGCACCCCTTATGCCAACACCATTGACCCCCGAGCGGCCGCGCGGGTTTCCTCTTCGCAGTTCACGCCCTGTTCACACCGCGCCCGGCAGCGGCGCAGCCCCCACACCGCACACAGCACAGCGAGGGACGATGGCCGCAGACACCCCCACGGAGACCGCCGCCCGGGAACGCACCGAACCCACGACGGCCACCGCCCCCACCGCCCGGACCGGCGTGCTCAAGGCCGACGCGATCGGCTTCCTCGACGCCCTCGCCATCGGCCTCAACGCCACCTCCCCGGCCTACTCGCTGGCCGCCGTCATCGGCCCGCTGGTGGTCCTGGTGGGCGTGCACGCCCCCGGCGTCATGCTCGCCTCCTTCGTGCCGATGCTGCTGATCGCCTCGGCCTTCCACTACCTCAACCGCTCCGACCCGGACTGCGGCACGACGTTCTCCTGGGCCACCCGCGCCCTGGGCCCCACCACCGGATGGCTGGGCGGCTGGGCCATCGCGATGACCGGGGTCCTCGTCGTCGGCTCCCTCGCGGACGTGGCCGTGGGCTTCGGCCTGCTCGCCGTCGGCGCCGACGGCCTGGCCGGGAACGCGCTGGTCCGCGAGGTCCTGACCGTCCTGCTGATCCTGCTGATGTCCTGGCTGTGCGTACGGGGCACCGAGGCCTCGGCCCGCTTCCAGAACGCGCTCGTCCTGCTCCAGGTCGTCTGCCTCGTGGTGTTCGCGGCCGTCGCCCTGTACCGGGTCTACGCCGGGACCGGGAGCCTGGACGCCGTACGCCCCGCCGCCGGCTGGCTGAACCCCTTCGGCGCGGGCGGCTCCGCCCTCACCGGCGGGCTGCTGCTCGGCGTGTTCGCCTACTGGGGCTGGGAATCGGCCCTCAACCTGACCGAGGAGACCAAGGACTCCGCCAACGCCCCCGGCCGCGCGGGCATCTGGTCGACGGTCGTGCTGCTCGCCACCTACCTGGCCGTGGCCGTCGCCGTCGTCGCCTACGCGGGCACCGCCTACCTCGCGGGACGGGCCGACACGGAGGAGGACGTCTTCGCCGCCCTCGCCCACGAGGTCCTCGGCGGCTGGGACTGGATCCTGCTCCTCGCCGTCAGCACCTCGGCCCTCGCCTCGACCCAGACCACCATCATCCCCGCCTCCCGCACCGCCCTGTCCATGGCCCGCCGCCACGCCCTGCCCGCCCGCTTCGCCCACGTCGACCCCCGCCGGGGCACGCCGGGCACCAGCACCTGGTGGGTCGCCGGCACCGCGACCGTCTGGTACGTGGTGATCCACCACATCAGCGAGAACGCCCTCGCCGACTCCCTCACCGCGCTCTCGCTGCTCATCGCCTTCTACTACGCCCTCACCGGCATCGCCTGCGCCGTCTGGTACCGGCGCCGGCTCACGCAGGGCCTGCGCCCCTTCCTGCTGCTCGGCGCGGGGCCGCTGGTGGGCGCGGCCCTGCTGATCTGGCTCCTGGCGGAGTCCGTCGCCGACATGGCCGACCCCCACAACGCGGCCTCCTCGACGGCCTGGTTCGGCCTGGGCGCACCGCTGGTCATCGCCGTCTTCCTGACCGGTGCCGGAGTGGTGCTCATGCTCGTGCGCAGGATGGCGTCGGCGACGTTCTGGCGAGAACGGCCCGGCACGCACCAGGACGCACCCTAGGACCACCCCACGACCGGCCCGCATGCGAACCGCCCGGCTGCCCGCCCCCGGGGCGTGCCGGTCGAGATGTACCGGCTGCCGGACCCTACCCGGCGGCGGGCGCAGCGGCGTCCGCCCCGGGACCGACGATGCGGCCGTCGCGCAGTTCCACGACGCGGTCGGCGAGTTCGATCAGGTTCGGGTCGTGGGTGGCGACGAGGATGGTCACCCCCTTGCCGCGCACCAGCGCGCGCAGCAGCTCCATGATCGACCGGCCGGTCTCCAGGTCGAGCTGGCCGGTGGGTTCGTCCGCGATGATCAGCGCGGGGTCGTTGGCCAGGGCGCGGGCCACCGCGACGCGCTGCTGCTGGCCGCCGGAGAGTTCGCCGGGGCGCTGGTCGGCGTGGTCCGCCAGGCCGACCAGGGCGAGCAGGGTCCGGGCGCGCTCCTCGCGCTCCTTGGCGGGGACGCGGCGCAGCCGCATCGGCACGCCCACGTTCTCCGCGGCGGTCAGGACGGGGATCAGCCCGAAGGACTGGAAGACGAAGCCGATCCGGTCCCGGCGCAGGGCGAGCAGGCCCGCCTCGTCGAGGCCGGCCAGGTCGGTGCCGTCGAGGGTGATCCGGCCACCGGTGGGGGTGTCCAGGCCGCCCAGCAGGTTCAGCAGGGTGGTCTTGCCGGAGCCCGACCGGCCCCGGAGGGCGGTGAGTTCGCCCCGGCGGACCTCGAAGGAGACCCCGCGCAGGGCGTGCACGGTCTGCGCGCCGGTGCCGAAGCTGTGGCGCACCTCCTCGGCGACCACGATCGGCGTGTCCGTGTCCGTGTCCGTGTCCGCGGTGGCCTGGCGTGCCGCCGGGACCGTGGGCGTGTGCTGGTGTTCCGTCACTGTGCTCCCCCTGCTTCGGACTTCCGACCGCATTTGCGCATCTCTCTCACCAATCACGCAAGTCCCTTCCGTGATTCGACCGGATCTGGCAGCATCGTCCGCTATCCGGTGCCGAAGGTCCGGACGGGGGAGGGACTGCACACGTGCTCGGCTTCGTCGTGCGCCGACTGCGCGGGCGATGGCCGCTCGCCGTCGCCGTACTGCTCACCGTACTGATCACCGCGACCGCGCTGACCGCGCTGACGGCCTTCACACGCGGTGTGGGGGAGCAGGGGCTGCGCCGGGCGCTGACCGGCCCGGAACACTCCCGGACCGGCGTCGTCGTCACCAGCGGCCAGGCCGCCGCCGCGCGCGCCAAGGACGACGAGGCCGTACGGGCCTACACGGGCCGGGTCTTCGGCAGGCTCCCGGTGGCCACCGACAGCGTGGCCCGCAGCCGCTCCTACGGACTCCCCGGTGCCGCCGCCGCGGGCCGCGACGCGGACCTCACCCTGCTGGCCGCGTTCGGCCGCGAGCACGTACGGCTGCTCGCCGGCGCCTGGCCCCGGCCCGTCACCGCCCCCGTGGGCGACCCGGCCCAGCCGCTCCAGGCGGCCGTGCCGCGCACCGCGCTCGCCCGCCTCGGCCTGGCCGAGTCCGCGCTGCCCGCGCCCGTCCGGCTGGACGACCGCTTCGGCGGGCCCCCGCTGACCGTGCTGGTCACCGGCGTGTACAAGGCCGCAGACCCCGACTCCGGGTACTGGCGGCTCGACCCGCTCGGCGGCCGCGAGCTCCAGGTCGGCAGCTTCACCACCTACGGCCCGCTCATGGTGGACGACACCGCCTTCACCGCCGGAGGCATCCTCCAGAACTACCGCGGCACCCTCGTCACCCCCGACCTGAGCACGGTCACCACCGCCGAGGCCAGGGCCGTGCGCACCGCCGCCGACCCCGCGGCCGCCGCGCTGAAGCGCACCACCTCGCTCCAGGCCGCCACCGAACTGCCCGAACTCCTCGCCCAGCTGGACTCCGGACTGCTGGTCGCCCGCTCCACCCTGCTGGTCGGCGCCCTCCAGCTCGCCGTCCTCTCGGCGGCCGCCCTGCTCCTCGTCTCCCACCTCATGACGGCCCGCCAGGAACCCGAACGGATCCTGCTCACCGCGCGCGGCGCCTCCCGCCGGCGCCTCGGCGTGCTCAGCGCGGTGGAGTCACTGCTGCTCGCCCTCCCGGCCGCCGTCCTGGCACCGCTGCTCGCACCGCCCCTGCTGCGGCTGCTGGGCCGCTTCGGCCCGCTCGGACGGGTCCGCCTCGAAATACCGGACACCTGGCTGGTCTGGCCCGTCGCCGCCGGCTGCGCCCTGGCATGCGTCCTGCTCACCACCCTCCCCTCCGCCCTGCGCGGCGCCTCCGCCGCCGTACTGCGCCGGGCCGGCCGCCGGCAGGCCCTGGTCACCGGCGCCGCCCGCTCGGGACTGGACCTGGCCGTGGTGGCCCTCGCCGTCGTCTGCTACCAGCAGCTGTCCCACTACGGGGGAACCGGCGCCGACACCGCCTCCGCCGGCCCCGCCTCCTCCGGCCCCGCCGACGGCGGTCTCGGCGTGGACCCGGTCCTGGTCGCCGCCCCCGTCCTCGCCCTGTGCGCGGGCACCCTGCTGGTCCTGCGGCTGCTGCCGTTCGCCGCCCGGGCCGGGGGACGGCTCGCCGCCCGCGGCCGGAGCCTGGGCCCGGCCCTGTTCGGCTGGCAGCTCGCCCGCCGCCCGGGCCGCGCCACCGGGCCCGTGCTGCTGCTCGTCCTCGCCGTCTCCAGCGGGGTCCTCGCCCTCGGCCAGCACGCCGCCTGGTCCGCCTCCCAGCGCGACCAGGCCGACTTCGCGACCGCCGGCGGACTGCGGATCTCCGGCAGCAGCATGTCCCCGATGGGACAGGGCGGACGCTACGGCTCCGTCCCGGGCGGCGACCGCCTGATCCCGGTGTTCCGCCAGGACCAGCCGCTGCCCGGCGGCGGCACCGCCGACCTGCTCGCGCTGGACGCCGCCAAGACGGGCGAACGCGTCCCCCTGCGCGCGGACCTGCGCGGCGGCCGGAGCATGCGCGAGCTGTTCGCCCCGCTCGCGCCGGACACCGCCGCGGCGCCCGCGCTGCCGCTGCCCGGCACACCGCGCCGCATCGACCTCGACGTGACGGTACGGTCCACCGGCACGGACTACGCCGCCGTGAGCCTGCTCCTGCGCGACCGGTTCGGAACCGTCCACACGACCCCGCAGACCACCCTCCCCACCGGCGGCGACGCCACCCTCCGCTTCCCCCTCGACGCACTGACCGACGCCCCGATCGGCTCCGCCGCCGCCCCGCTGGCGCTGGCCGGGCTGCACCTCTCGTACGCCGGCGACGGCGGCCCCGTCGGCGACGGAGCCGAACTGGCCCTGCGCCGCATCGCCGTCTCCGACACCCCCGACGGCGGCCCCGTACCGGTCCCCGCCGCCGCGGGCTGGCAGCTGGCGCCCCCGGCGCAGCCCCGCGCCTCGGGCAAACCCGTCCTCGCCCCGGCCGCGGCCGGCTCCACCGAGGTGCTGAGGCTGCGCTACTGGGGCGGCTTCGGCACCGAAAGGGGCGTCCACGCCCTGCTGTTCCCCGCCCCCGCCGCCCCGGCCGCCACCCCGGTCCCGGCGGTCGCCACCACCGGCTACCTGCGCTCCCTCGGCGCCGCTACAGGGGACACCGTGCACATCACCGTCGACGGGGTGACGGTCCCGCTGCGGATCACGGCCGCCGTCGAAGCCCTCCCCGTCGCCGGACGCACGGCGCTCGCCGTCGACCTGGGCACGCTCGGCCGGTTCCTGCTGGAGACCGCCGGGCAGCAGCCGCCCGCCCCCACCGAATGGTGGCTGCCCGCCGCCTCGGCCGCCGACCCGGCCCCGGCCCGCGCGGCCGCGGCCCTGCGCGCAGGGGTCAGGACCGAACGCGTCCAGCTCAGCGGGGAGATCACCGCCGGCCTGCTGGACGACCCGCTGAGCGCCGGCCCGCAGAGCGCCCTCGCCGCCCTCGCCGCCGCCTGCGCGGTCCTGGCCGCCATCGGCTTCGCCACCGCCACCGCCGCCGAACGGCGGGTCCGCGGACGGGAGTCCTCCGTACTG
>NZ_JBHVUQ010000216.1:0-11209 GCF_042884105.1 Streptomyces sp. NPDC058157 | reverse complement strand
GCGGCGTACCGCCTTCCCGAACCCGAACTCCTGGAGCAGGTGCTCGTTGGACTCCGCAACCTCTGACCCGGGCGCGCCCCGGCAGGCACTCCGCAGTACCGCCGACAACGGCCTGAAGATCGTGATCGTGGGCGGGTTCGGCGTCGGCAAGACCACCATGGTCCGCTCGGTCAGCGAGATCCGCCCGCTGAACACCGAGGAGACGATGACCCAGGCCGGGGAGGCCGTCGACCACACCGACGGCATCGCCGCCAAGACCTCCACCACCGTCGCCTTCGACTTCGGCCGGATCACCCTCGACGCCCGCAACGTGCTCTACCTGTTCGGCGCCCCCGGCCAGGAGCGGTTCTGGTTCCTGTGGGACCGGCTGTTCTCCGGCACCCTCGGCGCGGTCGTCCTCGTCGACACCCGGCGGCTCGCGGACTCCTGGTACGCCATCGATCGCCTCGAACACCACGGCACCCCCTTCGTCGTCGCCTGCAACGACTTCGGCGGGCCCGCCCACACCCCCGAGCAGATCCGCGCCGCCCTCGACCTGCCGCCCGAAGTCCCCCTGCTGTTCTGCGACGCCCGCTCCCGGGAGTCGAGCAAGCAGGTGCTCATCTCCCTCGTGCAGCACCTCCAGCACCTCAGCAGCCTCCAGCCCCTCCCGTAGCAGCGCCCGAGCCCCCGAGACCAGAGCCCTCCTGCCGAGGGCCGTCCCCGCACCCTCCCGGAGCCCACGCAGTGACCACCCCCGAGCCCCAGCCCGTCTACCTCGGCGGACCCCGCTTCCAGAGCGACCCCGCCGAGCTGTACCGGGAGATGCGCCGCGACCACGGCGCCGTCGCCCCCGTCGTCCTCGACGGGGACGTCCCGGCCTGGCTGGTCCTCGGCTACCGCGAACTGCACCAGGTCACCAGCGACCCGCAGCTGTTCTCCCGCGACTCCGACCTGTGGAACCAGTGGGACCGCATCCCCGCCGACTGGCCGCTGCTCCCGATGATCGGCCGCAAGCAGCCCTCCATCCTCTACACCACCGGCGAACGCCACCGCGAGCGCGCCGCCGTCATCAGCGAGGCCCTGGAGTCCGTCGACCCCTTCGAACTCAAGGGCCACGCCGAACGCTTCGCCGACGAGCTGATCGACGGCCTCTGCGGCAAGGGCTCCTGCGACATCGTCGGCGAATACGCCATGCTCCTGCCGCTGCGCGTCCTCGCCCGCATCTACGGCTTCTCCGACGAGCAGGGCCCCGGCCTCGTCACCGCCATGAACGACATGATCAACGGCCGCGAGGGCGCCCTGGCGGGCCAGCGCCACCTCGGCGAGTCCATGTACGCGCTGCTCGCCGCCAAGGCCGAGGCCCCCGGACACGACGTCGCCTCCCGGATGCTGGCCAACACCGCCGGGTTCACCCTCGCCGAGGTGGCCCAGGACCTGATGGTGATGATGGCCGCCGGACACCAGCCCACCGCCGACTGGATCGGCAACTCGCTGCGCCTGATGCTCACCGACGACCGCTTCGCCGCCTCCCTCGCCGGCGGCCGCCACAGCGTCGGCGAGGCCATGAACGAAGTGCTCTGGGAGGACACCCCGACCCAGAACGTCGCCGGACGGTGGACCACCCGCGACACCAAGCTGGCCGGCCGCACCATCGCCCGCGGCGACCTGGTCCTGCTGGGCCTGGCCGCCGCCAACGGCGACCCGCACGTACGCACCGACGCGGGCGCCCTCACCGGCGGGAACAACGCCTTCTTCTCCTTCGGCCACGGCGAACACCGCTGCCCCTTCCCGGCCCAGGAGGTCGCCGAGGTCATCGCCCGGACCGGCATCGAGGTCCTCCTCGACCGCCTCCCCGACGTGGACCTCGACGGACCGGCCGCCGCACTCACCCGGCGGCCCTCGCCCTGGCTGCGCGGCCTGACCGCGCTCCCCGTGACCTACACCCCGACCCCCGCGCTTGGAGCCACCCGATGAGCTGCCCGATCGACCACACCGGGGCCGTCCCCGCCGCCGCCCCGATCACCCTCGACCCCTTCGTCACCGACCTGGACGCCGAGAGCGCCGCCCTGCGCGCCGCCGGCCCGCTGGTCCGCGTCGTCCTGCCCGGCGGCGTCGGCGTCTACGCCGTCACCCACCACGCCGAGGCCCGCGCCCTGCTCACCGACCCCCGGGTCGTCAAGGACATCGACGTGTGGGACGCCTGGCGGCGCGGCGAGATCCCCCTGGACTGGCCGCTGATCGGCCTCGCCAACCCCGGCCGCTCCATGCTGACCGTCGACGGCGACGAGCACCGCCGGCTGCGCACCCTCGTCGCCCAGGCCCTCACCGCCCGCCGCGTCGAGAAGCTCCGCGCCGGCATCGAGGCCCTCACCACCGAAGCCCTCGACAAGCTGGCCGGCCTGCCCGAAGACGGGACCGTCGATCTGAAGGCCGCCTTCGCCTACCCGCTGCCGATGAACGTCATCAGCGAGCTGATGGGGGTGGACTCCGCCGAACACCCGCGCCTGAAGGCCCTGTTCGAGAAGTTCTTCTCCACCCAGACCCGCCCCGAGGAAGTCCCGCAGATGATGGCGGACCTCGGCGCCCTCTTCTCCCGGATCGTCGAGTCCAAGCGCGCCAACCCCGGCGACGACCTCACCAGCGCGCTCATCGCCGCCTCCGAGGACGGCGACCACCTGAGCACCGAGGAGATCACCAACACCCTCCAGCTGATGGTCGCCGCCGGCCACGAGACCACCATCAGCCTGATCGTCAACGCCGTCGTCGCCCTGGAGACCCACCCCGAGCAGCGCGCCCTCGTCCTCGCGGGCGAGGTCCCCTGGGAGAACGTCATCGAGGAGACCCTGCGCTGGGCCACCCCCACCTCGCACGTCCTGATCCGGTTCGCCACCGAGGACATCGAGGTCGGCGACCGGATCCTGCCCAAGGGCGAGGGCCTGATCGTCTCCTTCGGGGCGCTCGGCCGCGACGAGGCCCGGCACGGGGAGACGGCCGGCGCCTTCGACGTCACCCGCACCCCCAACCGGCACATCTCCTTCGGCCACGGCCCCCACGTCTGCCCCGGCGCGGCCCTCTCCCGCCTGGAGGCCGGCGTGGCCCTCCCGGCCCTCTACGCCCGCTTCCCGCACCTGTCCCTCGCCGTCCCGGCCGGGGAACTGCGCAACAAGCCGGTCCTGACCCAGAACGACCTGTTCGACCTCCCGGTGCGCCTGCACCCCTGAGCTGCGGAGGAAAGCGGAGGGAAATCGAATGGCAGTCGTACCGGAGCCGTTGGTAGGTTGATCACGTGCCGAAGCTGAATCAGATCATCGCAGTCGAAAAGGGCGTCAAGTCCAAGTCCCTCCAGGAACTTTCGCAGGCCCACCACGACGTGCAGAAGCCCGCCCTGCTGGCCGGCATCTCGCGTACGTACCAGCCCAAGGACGAGGAGGGCGAGCAGCTGCCGCCCGAGTCGACCCGGGTCCAGGTCATGGCGGAGGACGTGCTGCGGGCGACGGCCACCACGCTGACCCGCCTGTTCGACGTGACGGCCACCAAGGACTGGGCGAACCGCACCGCGGCCGCGGACGTCGTCGTCGACGGCAACGTGCTGCTCGCCCAGGTGCCGGTGCCCTACCTGCTCTTCCTGGAGAAGCAGCTGACCGACCTGCACACCTTCGTGCGCAAGCTGCCGGTCCTGGACGCGTCGGAGTCCTGGAACCTCGACCCGTCGACGGACTCCTGGAAGACGGAACCGGTACGCACCATCCGTACCAAGAAGGTGCCGCGTAACCACGTCAAGGCGGAGGCCACGGAGAAGCACCCGGCGCAGGTCGAGGTGTACTACGAGGACGTCGCGGTCGGCTACTGGACGACGGTGAAGTTCTCCGGCGCCCTGCCCGCCCGCCGGGTCAACGAGCTCCTCGACCGGGTGGAACGGCTTCAGCAGGCCGTGAAGTTCGCCCGCGAGGAGGCCAACGGCGCCGAGGTCACCGACCAGCGGGTCGGCGACGCCGTGTTCGGCTACCTCTTCAGGTAGCCCCGAGAACGCCCCCTGCGGCGCAGGGGGTGCGCGAGAGCGCAAGCTGAAACTGACGTTGAAGCTGAAACAGGGGTGTCAGTTGGGGGTTCGAATCCCTCCCCCGGCCCATTCGTGCCGGGGTGGCCCAAGCCGGCAGAGGCGGCCCCTTGAATCTCAGATTATCGCTCCAGTCTCAGCATTCGCCGCCGAACACCGGATCGACCGAGCAGGGACGATCACCGACGGATGGGGGTTCAAGTCCCTCCTGCGCCTCTTCCGTGGCGCGGTAGTTCAAAGGCAGAACACGTCGGCCTCAAGATGATCCCCGCTCTTAAAAGCCGCCGGTGTGCGCAATTGGGTGGCACACAGGGGCCCGGGAATTGGACATATTCCCGGGCCCCGTCACGTTTTCCGGGCAGCGCGGCCGCGGCCGTACGACTTCCCGGGGACGGCCGCTGCGACCGCAGACGGAGCGGGCGTCAGCCTGCGGGCCGACGAGCGCCGCCCGCGCCCCGCATAGCGTCGTGGTCATGAACACCACACGCCGCACCGCGGCCGCCGCGGCCTTACTCGCCCTCCTGCTCCCGGCCCCGCTCCTCGCAGCCTCCACCGCGTCCGCCGCGCCCACGTCCACCGCGTCCGTGGACGCCCGGACCGCCGGGCCCGAACTCCCGGCCCCCACCGGCCGTTCCGCCGTCGGCTCGGAGGACCTCCACCTCGTGGACCGCAGCCGCACCGACCCCTGGTCCCACGAAGGCCCCCGCGAGCTGATGGTCACCCTGCGCTATCCGGCGCAGCGCGGCACCGGACGCGCCCCGGCGCCCTACATGAGCACCGAGGAGGCCCGGCTGATCCTCGCCGACAAGGGCCTCGACAAGATCGTCGACCCCGCCGCCTTCGCCGCCACCCGGGCCCACGCCCGCGTCGGCGCCCGGCCCGTCGACGGCCGCTACCCGCTGGTCGTGCTCTCGCCCGGCTTCACCGTCCCGCGCGCCACCCTCACCTCCCTCGCCGAGGAACTGGCCTCCCGGGGCTACGTGGTCGCCTCCGTGGACCACGCCTACGAGAGCGCCGCCACCGCCTTCCCCGGCGGCCGGATCCTCACCTGCCTGGCGTGCGACCAGGCCGAGGGCCCGGGCGGCCGGGAGGCGGTCACCGACACGCGGGCCAAAGACGTCTCCTTCCTCCTCGACCGCCTCACCGGCCGCCACCCCGCCTGGCGCCACGCCGGGCTGATCGACCCCGGCCGCATCGCCATGGGCGGCCACTCCATCGGCGGCGCCGCCGCCCTGACCGCCATGGCCGCCGACCCGCGGATCAAGGCGGGCCTGAACATGGACGGCGGCCTGCCCGAGCCCTATCCCGCCGCCGGGATCGGCGGCCGCCCCTTCATGCTGCTCGGCTCGGCCGCGAGCGTGCCCGGGGGGCAGTCGGGCAACTGGTCGAAGCTGTGGCCCGACTTCGACGGCTGGAAGCGCTGGATCACCCTCGACGGCACCGACCACTTCGGCCCCACCGACTACCCGGCGCTGCGCGACCAGCTCGGCGTCCCCCACCCCGACGCCCCGCTGCCCGGCCCCCGCGTCCTGGAGCTGACCCGGACCTACGTCTGCGCCTTCTTCGACCGGCACCTCAAGGGGAAGCCGGCGCCGCTGCTGGACGGCCCGAGCGCCGACGCGCCCGAGGTCCGCTTCCACCACCCCTGACGGCCCGTACGGGGCCCCGCGCGCGGGGCCCCGTCCTCACACCGGCACGGACACGAAGGTCCGTCCCGACTCGTTCTCCACCAGCACCGCCCGCACGTCCGACGGGTCCACGGCCGCCGAGCCGTCCAGGGACGCGCCCTTGCCCTCGCCGTGCTCCGCCGTGCCCACGACCCAGCCGCCCGCCGTGGACCGCGTACCGTCCCGGGAGACCACCACCAGGCGGCACCGCTCCCCGGCCGGCACCCCGGTCACCGCCGCCCGTACCCGGATCCACCGGGACGCCGGGGTCACCTGCACGGTCATCCGCGCCCCGGTACCCGGATCGGTGGCCGAGGCCACCCTGGTCCCGGCCGGCGGCGGTGACGGCGCGGCCGACGCGCTCGGCGACGGCGGCGGGGGCAGCGCCGCCGTGCTCCCCGCGTCCCCGCCCAGCCGGGCCCCGGCCCAGAACACGGCCGCCAGCGAAGCGGCCGCCGCCAGCCCCGCCACCGCGCCCCGCCACCGGGTCCGCGCGGCCCGCTCGCCGCGCACCTGCCGCAGGGTCCGCTGGAGCAGCAGGTCGCTGCCCTGCGGGGGCCCGTCGAGGAACGCCTCCTCGGGCACCTCGCCCAGGACGCTCTCCATCTCGCGCAACGCCGCCACCTCCTCCCGGCACCCGGTGCAGTCGCCGACATGCTCCTCGACGCGCCGTACGTCCTCCTCGTCCAGGACACCGAGCACGTACGGTCCGAGCAGCTCCTCCTCGTGCCGCGGCGCGTTCACGCCACCACCTCCCGCAGTCCGCCGGGCTGCTGGGGCGGCCGGCCTGATCGTCTGTTCCCGCCGAACTCCTCGGCGCCGCCGTCCGTGAACACCGCGCGCAGGGCCTTGAGCGCGTAGTGCGAGCGCGACTTGACCGTGCCCGCCGGAATGCCCAGCCGGTCGGCGGCCTCCGCCACGCTGTGCTGGCGGTAGTACAACTCCGTCAGCACGTCCCGGTGTTCCGGCGAGAGCCGGTCCAGGGCGCCCAGGACCGTCATCGTGTCCACCACGGAATCCGCGTGGTCGCCCTCCACCGGGGGAGCGGCCGCCGCGTCGGAGACCTCCGGCGGCCGGGCCGCCCGGGCCCGGTACCGGTCGGTGACGATGTTCCGGGCCACCGTGAGCAGCCAGCCGCGCACCGAGCCCTTCCCGTTGACCAGCACCTCGGAATGCCGCCAGGCCCGGATCAGGGTCTCCTGGACGACGTCCTCGGCGGCGGCCCGGTCACCGGTGAGCCGGGTGGCGTACGCGAGCAGGGCGTTGCCGTGTTCCTCGTAGACCGCCCTGATCAGAGCCTCGTCGGTCGAGCCCCGCCGCGCGCGGGGCCACAGTGGTCCGGCCATTCACGCTCTCCGTCCGCCTGGTGCCATTCGGTGCGGTCGGAACACGCCCCGGACGCGGCGGCGGTTCACGTGACCTGCGTCACTCACATCCGGCACGAGCGGCCCTCGTTGAGGCAGGCGACGAGCTCCGCCATCCGCGCGTCGGTCATCACGTCCACGAACATCGCGTGGTCGGTGAGCGGGCTGTGCCGCTGCTCGGGGAAGGAGTCCAGCGCCAGCGGTACCCCCGGCGCCACCGCGTACGCCAGCGACACGCGCAGCTCCGGCACCGGGAAGGTGCCCTGCGGGCAGACCCCGGAGGCGGCGGGGAACGCCAGGTGGGAGCGGTGGTCCGGGCTGGCGGTGTCCAGGCCGTTCCAGCAGCTGGGGAAGACCAGCGTACGGGTGACCAGTTCGCCCGCCGGACAGCGCGGGTAGCCGGTGGTGGACCGGTCCGGCAGGCCCGAACAGCCCCAGCGGGCCCGGACCCCGGCGCCCCCGCCCGCCGTGTAGGCGACGGCGTCGCCGGTGATCGCCCGCAGGAACCGGGGCATCGCCACCACCGCGCTCACCGGACTGCCCCGGAACTCCACCCGCACCGAGGCCTCCGGCAGGATCTCGCCCGCGTTGCCGTGCCCGGCCGCACCCTCGTGCGGGCCGCTCCCGGGCCGGTCCGTGCGGCGCAGCACCGGCCAGTAGTAGGCGGAGCGGTCCCCTCCCGTGCAGCTGGTCGCGGCGGCGGCCAGGGAGGCGTCCGTGGACAGGGCGTCGGTGGACAGGTTCCCCACGTACGCGTGCGTGTGGTGGGCGCCCGCCCGCACCCCCGGCGAGACCACCAGGTTGTCCTCGTTCCAGTGCCCCTCCTCGTTGCGCCCGCACTCCACCGTCACCGTGCCCGTGGACGCCCCCGGCCCCGGCGCGGGCCCGGCGGGCCCGGGCGGCACCCGCCGCAGGTCCACGTACGGGCCCGCGACGGAGGCGGGCCCGGCCGCCCGCGACGCGCCCAGGACCGCGGCGGTGAGCCCGAGGCCCAGCACCAGGCAGGCCAGCAGCAGCGGAAGCCGGTGTTCCTTCCCCAAGGGGTTCCCCATGGCGGTCACGGTCGCCGGTGGTTCGTACAACCGTCAACCGGGCGGGCGTACGAGCCGCGCCCCGCCCCCTCGTAGGTCTCGCGGCGGCGGGCGCGAAGGGGCGTGCGGGAGTTGGCGCGCCAGGTGCTTGCCCGGCCGGATCCCGTCCGGCCAGAGTTCTCCGTATGACTCCGGACGACCTGCTGCGCGACTTCGCCCGCACCCGGGCCTCCCTCGACGGAGAGGAGGTCGTCTACTGGTGGACCGGCGACGTCCACTCCTGGGCCCCCGGCGAGCCCTACCGGCGCCTCTTCGGCTTCGAAGGGGTCAACGTCTCCCGGCTCGTGGCCGACGGGGCGGAGGGCGGCTACCGGATGCTCTCGCGCGAAGCCGCCTTCTACCTCGACCCCGCCACTCGGGAGATCCTGGAGACCTGGCAGGGGAAGCCCGTGGTCCACGTCTGGAACGACCCGGCCAACCTGCGCCTGCGGCCCTTCCCCGTCCCCCGGACCGAACTCGGCGGCCAGGTCTGCTTCAGCCTGGAGATCCCCCTCGCCTACCCCTCGCCGCTGCCCGTCGCGGACTACCCGCTCAACTCCGCCGACGACACCTACCGGGCCCTGGAACTCTTCCAGTTCTTCACCCCCGCCGAGGCCCTCGCCTCCGGGGCGCCGAGCGTCCCGGCGACCATGTCCTGGACGCGGATGTCCCCCTGGCTGCCCTGGATGGAGCAGGGACAACGCCCCGGCGGCCTCACCTTCCACTGCCGGGGCGTGAAGCTCGGCTCCTACACCGAGGTCCCCGAGCGCACCCGCGCCTACATCTCCGGCCGCCGTCCCGAGTTCGCACACGCCCCGGAGAAGTGGACCGAGCCGAACGAGACCAGCTGGACGTACTTCCGCGCCCTCCACCCGCGCGGCGACGGGGAGTAGCCCGCCGGGGGCGGTGCGGCCGCCCGTTCGTTGCGTGCAGATTGCACAGGTGTTTCACAGGGGTTCCACAGGCTTCCCCAGGGTCCGGACAAGGGTTTTCCCTGTATCGGGTTCATCCCCGCGTTGCCTACTGTCTGCCCACCGGCGGTCTCCCGCACCCCGAACTGCCCCCGCACCAACCCCACATGGTGTGAAGCCGTACGCGGAGGCGCGGATCGCCGGTACACACGCGGTCGCCCAGCCCCGCCGATGCGGCCGGGCGGCCTGGAGCGCGGCGGAGACCGGGGCGGAATGACCAGCCCTCCCGGTCCCGCGGCGCCTGTTCCACCTCCCACACCGCACACACCGGCCGCTCCGGCCTGTCCGGAACCGGCCCGTAAGGGGAACACCGTGCACGCACCCCGACGACGGCTCATATCCGTCGTGGCCATGTCCGTCACCCTCCTCGCAGGCTCCGCCACCGCCGCGGTGGCCCTGACCCCCGCGAGCGACCCGGCCGCCCACACCCTCCCGAACGCGGCGGCCCCCGCCGCCCCCGCCGCCGCCCCGGTCGAGAACCTGATCGTCGGCTACAAGTCCTCCGCGTCGGAGGCGAGCTCCAACACCGCGGCCGCCGACGACGCCGCCGCCAAGGGCAAGAAGGCCGGCAAGAAGGCGAAGTTCGACCGCCGCCTGGGCACCGGAGCCGCGCTCGTCAACCTGGGTGGTGCGACCGCCCCGGCCGACGCCGCCAAGGTGATGGACCAGTTCCGCGCCGACCCGGACGTCGCCTACGTCGAGCCGGACTCCCGCGCCTACGCCATGGCCACCCCGGACGACACCGAGTACGCCAAGCAGTGGGACCTCTTCGAGCCCACCGCCGGCATGAACGTGCCCGCCGCCTGGGACAAGACCACCGGCGCCGGCGTCACCGTCGCCGTGATCGACACCGGCTACGTGGCCCACTCCGACGTCGCCCCCAACATCGTCGCCGGCTACGACTTCATCTCCGACTCCACCGCCGCCCGCGACGGCAACGGCCGCGACAACAACCCGGCCGACCAGGGCGACTGGAGCGCCGCCGGCGAGTGCGGCACCGGCTCCAAGGCCAGCGACTCCTCCTGGCACGGCACCCACGTGGCCGGCACCATCGCCGCCGCCACCAACAACGGCAAGGGTGTCGCGGGCATCGCGTACAACGCGAAGATCCAGCCCGTCCGCGTCCTCGGCAAGTGCGGCGGCGCCACCTCGGACATCGTCGACGCCATCACCTGGGCCTCCGGCGGCACCGTCGCGGGCGTCCCGGCGAACGCCACCCCCGCCAAGGTCATCAACATGAGCCTCGGCGGCTCCGGCACCTGCAGCTCCAGCTACCAGAACGCCATCAACGCGGCCGTCGCCCGCGGCACCACCGTCGTCGTGGCCGCCGGCAACAGCAACGCCGACGCGGCCAACTTCACGCCGGCCAGCTGCAACAACGTCATCACCGTCGCCGCCACCAACCGCACCGGCGACCGCTCCTTCTACTCCAACTTCGGCGCCAAGGTCGACGTCTCGGCCCCGGGCGGCGAGACCCGCCGCGCCACCGACACGCCCGGCACCGTCACCACGCCCGAGAACGGCATCCTCTCCACGCTGAACAACGGCACCACCACCCCCGGCGCGGAGATCTACAAGCCGTACCAGGGCACCAGCATGGCCGCCCCGCACATCGCCGGCCTCGCCGCGCTCCTCGTGGCCGCCAAGCCCTCCCTCACCCCGGCGCAGGTCGAGGCCGCCATCAAGGCCAACGCCCGCCCGCTGGCCGGCACCTGCACCGGCGGCTGCGGCGCCGGCCTCGCCGACGCGGCGGCCACCGTCAACGCGGTGACCTCCACCCCGAACACGCCGTTCTTCGAGAACACCGCGGACTTCGCGATCAACGACAACGCCACGGTGGAGAGCCCGATCACCGTCACCGGTGTCACCGGCAACGCCCCGGCCGCCCTCAAGGTCGGCGTGAACATCGCCCACACCTACATCGGCGACCTGAAGGTCGACCTGGTCGCCCCCGACGGCACCGTCTACACCCTGCACAACCGGGCCGGCGGCAGCACCGCCAACATCAACCAGACCTACACCGTCGACGCCTCCTCCGAGGTCGCCAACGGCACCTGGAAGCCTGTCTCTAATAAACAACTGACGATGCCGACGAATC
>NZ_JBHVUQ010000215.1:0-11238 GCF_042884105.1 Streptomyces sp. NPDC058157 | reverse complement strand
GGCCGGGGCCGTGCGGACCGCGCCCCGCCGCGGGCTACTTCGTCCAGTCCAGGATGATCTTGCCGCTCCGGGCCGTGGCGGCCTCGTCGAAGGCGGCCTGGAAGTCGGTGTGCGAGTAGCGGCCGGTGATGACCGGGGTGAGGTCGAGCCCGCCCTCCAGCAGCACGGTCATCGCGTACCAGGTCTCGAACATCTCGCGGCCGTAGATGCCCTTGATGGTGATCATCGAGGTGACGACCTTGGCCCAGTCGACGGGGAACTCCTGCGCGGGCAGGCCCAGCATCGCGATCCTGCCGCCGTGCGTCATGTTGTCGATCATGTCGCGCATCGCCTCGGCGCGGCCGGACATCTCCAGGCCGACGTCGAAGCCCTCGCGCAGGCCGAGGCGGGTCTGCGCCTCGGCGATGGAGGACTCGGCGACGTTGACGGCGAGGGTGGCGCCGGCCTTGCGGGCGATCTCCAGGCGCTCGGGGCTGACGTCGGTGATGACGACGTTGCGCGCGCCGGCGTGCTTGGCGACGGCGGCGGCCATGATGCCGATCGGGCCCGCGCCGGTGATCAGCACGTCCTCGCCGACCAGCGGGAAGGACAGCGCGGTGTGCACGGCGTTGCCGAACGGGTCGAAGATGGCGGCCACGTCGAGGTCGACCGGGGTGCGGTGGACCCAGACGTTCTGCGCGGGCAGGACCACGTACTCGGCGAAGGCCCCGTCGCGCCCGACGCCGAGCCCGATGGTGGAGCGGCACAGGTGGCGGCGGCCGGCCAGGCAGTTGCGGCACTTGCCGCACACCAGGTGGCCCTCGCCGCTGACCAGGGCGCCGATCTCGATGTCGCGGACGTCGGCGCCGAGGGCGGCGACCTCGCCGACGAACTCGTGGCCGAGGACGAGGGGGGTCTTGACCGCGCCCTGCGCCCAGCCGTCCCAGGCGCGGATGTGCAGGTCGGTCCCGCAGATTCCGGTGCGCAGCACCTTGATCAGCACGTCACCGGGGCCGTACTCGGGCTCGGGGACGTCCATGAGCCACAGCCCGGGTTCGGCTTTGTGCTTGACGAGTGCCTTCATGGGGGTGGCTCCAGGCGTGCGGAAGGAGGGGGCGCCGGGCCCGCTGGTGCGCGAGTGGCGGTGATGGGCACCAATGTGCCGATCGGTGCGGTGATCAGTCCATCGAGACTTTCTTAAGCGGGTCGACAGCGCAGCTTCACGCCTATGCTCCTCCCTGGAACGGGGTAGGGCCTGGTCCGGGATCGCCCGTGCGGTCCGGGGCCGGGGTGAAAGGGGAGGTGAGGGGCGTGCCGAGTCTGCGCAGCAGGGCGTTGTCGGCCGCACTGGTGGCGACGGGCCGGCGAAGACGGTTCGCGACCGCCGAGGCGGTACGGGCGACGGTGGCGCAGGCGGCCCGCAGGCCCGCCTCGCACCTTCCGCCGCGTTCGCTGGGGCGGGTCGCCGAGGTGTCGCGGACCTTCGTGGGCGCCTGGCCCGTGTACGACGTCTCCCCGCTCGGGGAGGAGCCCGTGGCGCGGGTGCTGTACGTGCACGGCGGGGCGTTCATCAACGAGCTGGTGCGGCCGCACTGGTCGCTGATCCGGACCCTGGTGACGCGGGCCCGCGCCCGGGTGGTGGTGCCGGCGTACGTGCTGGCCCCGCGCGGGACGGCGGACCGGACCGTCCCGGTGGCCGCGGACCTGCTGAGCGGTCTGATCGAGAGCGGTGGCGCCGGCGGGACGGTGCTGCTCGGGGACTCGGCCGGGGCCGGGATGGCGCTGGCGGCGGCGCAGCGGCTGCGGGAGCGGACCGGGGCGCAGCCGTCGCGGATCGTGCTGATCTCGCCGTGGCTGGACGTGAGCATGAGCCATCCGGGCCAGGCGGAGATCGAGGCGGCCGATCCGGTGCTGGCCCGGCCGGGGCTGGCGGAGGCGGGGCGGCTGTACGCGGGGACGCTGACGGCGGACGACCCCCGGGTGAGCCCGCTGCACGGGTCGTTCGCGGGGCTGGCGCCGTTGACGGTGTTCACGGGGACCCGGGACGTGCTGACGACGGACAGCCGGGAGCTGCTGCGCCGGGCGCGGGCGGCGGGTGCGGAGGTGGAGTGGCACGAGGAGCCGGGCATGCCGCACGGGTATCCGCTGCTGCCGGTCCCGGAGGGGCGGGCGGCCCGGGACCGGATCGTGGAGCTGGTGCGGGCGACGGCCGACGAGGAGTGAGCCGGGGCCACGTGCCGTCGCCTACGCGGTGCAGGTCATCAGGGAGCTGACGGGCGCGGCGCGGTAGGCGGTCCAGTAGGCCTCGTCGCGCGCGGCGTCGGCGGGCGGGGTGCGGCTGGGCTGCCAGGCGACGGTGGTGAAGCCGGCGTCGACGGCGGCCTCGGCGAAGTCGGCGTGCGCCCATTCGCGGTATTCGAAGTGGAGCGGGGGTTCGGTCAGGAACTGGGCCTTGAGCAGGGGTGCGTCGCCGTCGGGTACCCGGTCGAGGATGCGCATGCCGTACGGGGACCAGTCGACGCGCGGGTAGGCGCCGGGGTTGCGGACGAGGGAGAGCAGCCTGCCGCCGGGGCGCATGTTGGCGCGGATGCCGCGGAACATGGCGTGCAGGGCGGCCCGGTCGGGGGCGTGGCTGAACGGGTAGACGGCGGTGACCAGGTCGAAGGGGCCGAGCTGGGGCATGTCGGCGGCGTCGGCGACGACGTACTCGACGGTGGCCGTGCGGCTGCCGGGGCCGTCGCTCTGGCGCTCGCGGGCGCGGCGGACGCGGTCGGGGCAGTTGTCGACGCCGACGGTCCGGCGGGCGCCGCCGCTGGCGAGGAGTGCGGCGGTGCCGCCGTGTCCGCAGGCGACGTCGAGGGTGTCGAGGTCGCGGACCCCGCCGAGGGCGTCGAGGGCGGTGCGCAGGGTGTAGGCGTCGGCCGCGGTGAAGGCGGCCCGGGGCGCGGGGTGGGTGGAGGTGTCGTCGTGCATGCCGCCATGCCTCCCCGGCGGGGGCGCGGGGAACGGCGGGCGGGGCCGGTGCGTCCCCCGTACGAGGGAGGCGTTCGGGTCAGTGCGCGGGGCCGGGGCGTCCCGGGCGGAGACCTGTCAGGGGTCCGGTCGGGGCCCCGTCAGGGCGGCCCGTCGGGGGCGCGGTCGGGCGGCCCGTCCAGGGGCGCGGTCGGGCGGCCCGTCCAGGGGCGCGGTCGGGCGGCCCGTCCAGGGCGTGTCAGGGGCCCCTCAGGGGTGTACCAGTGCGCGGGCGCAGGCGCGGAGCCAGGTGTGGGCGGGGTCGGCGTCGTGGCGGGGGTGCCAGGCGAGGCCGAAGGGGAGGGTGGGGAGGTCGAGGGGGACCTCGAAGGTGACCAGGCCGAGCGCTTCGGCCTGGGGGACGGTCCGGGTGGCGACGAGGCCGATGAGGTCGGTCTCGCGCAGCACGAACAGTGAGGCGGGGTAGGAGCCGATGCTGCCCACGACCCGCCGGGACAGGCCCTGTTCGGCGAGGGCCGTGTCCACGGGGCCTTCCAGCCTGCCGCGCCGCGAGACGATCAGGTGCTCCCCCCCGGCGAACCGGCGGGCCGTGAGGGGGCCGCGCAGGAGGGGGTGTCCGGGGCGGACCACGCCGAGCATCCGCTCGTCGAAGAGGTGCTCGACGCGTACCTCGGGGGAACGGTTGTCGATGACACCGAGTTCCAGGTCCGCGACCCCTTCGCGCAGGGCGGGCACGTCGACGTGGCTCTCGGAGAGGAACCGGAGCCTGACGCCCGGGGCTTCGTCGGCCATCCGCTGGAAGAGGGTGGCGCCGTAGGAGGCGGCGAAGGAGTCGTGGGCCAGGACGGTGAAGCTGCGTTCCAGGGTCCGCAGGTCGACCTCGCCGCCGGTGAGGAACAGGGCCCGGGCCCGTTCGACCACGGAGCGGACCTCGCCCTGGAGGGAGAGGGCGTGGGGGGTGGGGACCATGGTGCGGCCGGCCCGGACGAGCACGGGGTCGCCGAGGGCCTTGCGGATCCGGCCGAGGGTGCGGCTCATGGCGGGCTCGGAGAGGTGGAGGCGGGCGGCCGCCCCGGAGACGCTGGACTCCTCGAGCAGGACGTCGAGGGCGAGGAGCAGGTTCAGGTCCAGCCCGGCCGGTCTGGATTGCGTCACACGCATTCATCCCTTGCGGAAGTTGCACTGGAAAGCAGGTCGGTCCAACCCTACGGTGGTTCCGCGGGGTTGATCGCCAGGCGGTCCCCCGGCCGACCACCACCGTCCACCGACTCCGAGGAGGAGCCGTGCTCCGCCATGCCCGCACACCGGCCGCGCCCCCCGCGTCCGGCACCACCATCGCCGTCACCGCCCCCGCGGCGGCGGCCCCGGGGCTGTCCCGTGCCGCCCTGCTCGCCCTCTACGCCTGCGTCCTCGTCGCGCAGGGCATGGTCGCCGCCGTCAACCTGCTGATCCCGCAGCTGGCCGCGTCCACGCTGCACCCGAGCCCGGGGCAGCTGCTGTGGGCGGTGGACGCCTACGTGATCGTCTTCGCGGCCCTGCTGATCCCGGCCGGCGCCCTGGGCGACCGGTACGGCCGCAAGGGCGCGCTGCTCGCCGGTCTCGGGCTGTTCGCGGCGGGCGGGGCGCTGAGCGCGCTCGCGCGGGATCCGGCGGTGCTGATCGCCGGGCGCGGGCTGTGCGGGGCGGGGGCCGCCCTGATCATGCCCGCCACGATGTCGGTGCTGATCCAGCTGACCCCGCCCGAGCGGCGCCCGCAGGCGCTGGCCACCTGGACGCTCTCCGCCGGCCTCGGGGGCCTGGCGGGCAACGTCGGCGGTGGTCTGGCCGGGGAGTTCCTCACCTGGCGGGCGCTGTTCTGGGCGGTCGTGCCGCTGGGCGCGCTGCTGGCCGTCGCGGTGGCCCGTACGGTGCCGCGCACGCCGTCGCGGCCCGACGCGGCCGTCGACCCGCTGGGGGCGCTCATCCTGGCGGGAGCGCTGTTCTCGGTGGTCTACGGGATCATCGAGGGGCCCTCGTACGGCTGGGCCTCGGTCCAGGTCCTGACCGCGTTCGCGGCGGGGGCGGCGCTGCTGGCCGCGTTCACCGGGCACGCGCTGCGCGTCGCCCGCCCGCTGCTGGACCCCCGCGTCTTCCTCTCGCGCCGGCTGCGCGCCGGGGCGCTGGGCATCGGCGCCGCGTTCTTCGGGCTGTTCTCCCTGTTCTTCGTCAACGCCCAGTACCTGCAGTACGCGAAGGGCTTCTCGCCCGCCCAGACCGGTTTCGCGATCGTCCCGCTGACGGTCGGCATGGCGCTGGTGCCGCGTTTCGGGGCCCGGCTGCAGCAGCGGACCGGCCCCAGGCTGCCGGTCGGGCTGGGGCTGGGGCTGATCGCGGGGGGCCTGCTGCTGGTGTCGACCGTGGACGCCGGGACCCCGTACCCGGTGTACGGCTGCTACCTGCTGGTGCTGTCCGTGGGGACGGGGCTGTGCGCCCCCTCGCTGACGGTGACGGTGGTCTCGTCGCTGCCCCCGCACCAGGCGGGGCTGGGTTCGGGGCTGAACACCGCGGCCCGGGAGATCGGCGCGGCGCTGGGCGTGGCCGTGGTCGGCACCGTGCTGGCCTCCCGGTTCCACGGGAGCCCGGCGGTGGACGCCGCAGCGGCGGGCGCCTTCACGGATGCCATGGGGGTGGCGCTGCGCACGGTGGCGGCGGTGCTGCTGGTGGCCGCGGCGGCGGTGGTGTTCGGCTTCCGGGGGTCCGGCGAGCGCCGGAGTGCAGCGGCCGGGGGCCAGGGAGCATCCTGACCGTATGACGGCGAGACCGGGCGGCGCCGGCGCGGCGTCCGAGGCCGCGGGCCGGGTGCTCGCGCGGGCGGCGGTGGATGCCGTGCGGGCGCTGGGCGGCCACGCGGGCGGGGTGTACCTGCGCTCGGGCACCGAGGGGCTGCTGCGGATGGCGGCGGTGACGGGTCTGCCGGGGCCGTTGTTCCGGCCCTGGTGGCGGATCCAGGTGAACCGCCCGTTCCCGGTGGCGGAGGCCTTCCGCAGCGGGCAGGCCGTGCACCTGCCTGACGGGGAGTCGGCGGTCCGGCGGTTCCCGCAGCTGATGGCGGGGTTGCCGTTCCCGTTCGGGTCGCTGTACGAGCCGGTGGGGACCGGGTCGGAGCGGTTCGGGGTGCTGCTGGTGGTGCGTCCGGCGGCGGCCTCGGTGGAGGCCGGGGAGCGGCGGCTGATGCGGGAGGCCGCGGAGGGGCTGGCGCGGGAGCTGGCGGGGCTGGCGGCGGCCGGGGATCCGGTGCGCTGGGAGGGGGATCCGCTGTGCGTGCCGTGGCCGGTGCCGGGCGGGGGCGCCGGGGAGGCGGTGGAGCGGCTGGCGCAGGGGGTGCTGTCGGTGGACCGGCAGGGGGTCGTGGGGTTCGCCAGTGCCGCCGTCGGGGAGCTGCTCGGGCTGCCCGCGGGGCGGCTGGTGGGGCGGGGGCTGTGGGAGGCGCTGCCGTGGCTGGAGCACCCGGCGTACGAGGACCACTTCCGCGGGGCGTTCCTCTCCGGTGAGCCGGTGTTCTTCGACGCGCGGCGCGGGGCGAACGCGGATCCGCCGGCGCTGTCGGTGGGGCTGTATCCGGGGCCGTCGGGGGTGACGGTGGTGCTGGAGGCGGCCGAGCGGCCCGTGTACGCGCCCGGTGCGGCGGCCCGGCCGGGTGCCGGGCCGGGGGCTCCGGCCGCGCGGGCCTCGGCCCTGTACCGGCCGGTGGCCCTGGCGATCGCGCTGACGGAGGCGATGACGGCCCGGCAGGTGTCGGCGGTGGTCACGGAGGAGCTGCTGCCCGCGTTCGGGGGCCGGCAGCTGGCGATCTACCTGCTGGACGAGCGGCATCTGCACCTGGCCTGGGAGACCGGGTTCCCCCAGGGGTTCCTGGACCGGTTCGACGGGGTCTCGCTGGACGTGCGGCTGCCGGGTGTGGAGACGCTGACCTCGGGGCGGCCGCTGTTCTTCGAGTCGATGCAGCACCTGGCGTCGGCCTATCCGGGGATCCCGCTGGACGCCGACGTGGGCGCCCGGGCCTTCCTGCCGCTGATCGCCTCCGGCCGGCCGGTGGGCTCGTGCATCCTCGGGTTCGACGCGCCGCGCGGGTTCAGCCCGGAGGAGCGTACGGTGCTCACCGCGCTGGCCGGGCTGATCGCGCAGGCCCTGGCCCGGGCGCGGCGCTACGAGAACGAGGCGGCGCTGGCCCGGGGGCTGCAGGCGGCGCTGCTGCCGCACCGGCTGCCGGTGACGGGCCGGGTGGCGACGGTGGGCCGGTACCTGCCGGGTTCGGCGGGGATGGACGTGGGCGGCGACTGGTACGACGTGATCGAGGCGGCGGCGGGGCGGCTGGCGCTGGTCATCGGGGACGTCCAGGGCCACGGGGTGGCGGCGGCCGCGACGATGGGCCAGCTGCGCAGTGCGGTCCGGGCGTTCACGATCGGCGGCAGCACCCCGGAGCAGGTGGTGCGGGGCACCAACCGGCTGCTGATCGACCTGGACCCGGGGCAGTTCGCCAGCTGCTGCTACGTGCTGCTGGACCCGGTGTCGGGGCGGGCGCTGGCCGCCCGGGCGGGGCATCCGCAGCCGCTGCTGCGCCGCCCGGACGGCCGGGCGGAGGTGCTGGACCTGGCGGGCGGGGTGGTCCTGGGCGTCGACCCGGGGGCGTCCTATCCGCAGACGGAGCTGCTGCTGGAGCCGGGCGGGGTGCTGGCCCTCTACACGGACGGGCTGGTGGAGGTGCCGGGCGCGGACATCGACGAGGGCGTGGAGCGGCTGCGGTCCGCCCTGGCCGCCGCCCGCCCGGCCCCGCTGACGGAGACGGCGGACCGCCTGGTGGCCGTGGCGGGCGGTCAGGCCGACCGCCCGGACGACATCGCCCTGCTGCTGGCGTCCCGCACGGGCGCCGCGGGCGCCTCCTAGGGCCTGTCTGACAATTCGCGCCGGATCAGGCCGGGCCGTTCGGTGCGTGCGATCGGTGTGCGGCCGAGACGCCCTCGTAGCGGAGCTACTTGGGCGTCTCGGCCGTGCGGCGAGCGCACGTGCCGGGCGACCCGGCCCCGGCGGGAATTGTCAGACAGGCCCTAGCGCTTGAGCCCCTTGAAGGGGAGGGAGTCCAGGGGCTCGGTCGGCGGCTGCGGGGCGGCGGCCGGGCGGGCGCCGTCGGCGGCCGGGCACAGGGCGCGGAGCGCGAAGGCGCCCCGGGCCGCGTCGGCGGGGTGCGGGACGGGCTTGCCCTCGGCGTCGAAGCGCTCGTACTTCATCAGGTTGTGGCCCACCGCGTACTGCCGGGTGCCGTCGGCGGTGGTCATGGCTTCGGTGCCGGCGCCGAAGACGGCCCCGTTGTGGCCCCAGGCGGTCCCGCAGGGCGTGTCCACGGCGAAGACGCCCAGCCCGTAGCGCATGGCGACGGCGCCGCTCTCGTCCTTGACCGGCACGGTGGTCCGCATCTGGTCCAGCTGCTCGGCGGGCAGCAGGCGGCCCTGGAACAGGGCCCGGTAGAAGGAGGTGAGGTCGTCGGTGGTGGAGACGAGCGCGCCAGCCGTGCCGCCCCAGGTCATGTTGTAGTCGGCGTAGTCGCGCGGCGGGTCGATGAGCCCGTACCAGTTCTCGTACATCCGGGCGTGGGCGCCCCTGATCCGCTCCTCGGTGCCGGGGAAGTAGGTGTCCCGCAGCCCGGCCCGGCGGATCACGTCCCGGGTGATCACCTTCTCGGGGTCCTCGCCGGTGACCGCGCGCAGCACCTCGCCCAGCAGCACGTAGTTGGTGTTCGAGTACGACCAGTCCGAGCCCGGCTCGAAAAGCTGCGGCTGGGCCGCGCCCAGGGCGATGAGCCGGCCGGGGGTGATGGTGCGGTGGCGGAAGTCGTCCAGGCTCCTCGTCGAGCCCTCCTTGAGGGACGGGAAGGCCTCGGCGGCGTAGTCGGCGATCCCGCTGGTGTGGTTCAGCAGCATCCGCACGGTGACCTTGCGGCCGCGCTCCCCCGGCAGCAGGCCGGGGACGTAGTCGGCGACGGGCCGGTCGAGGCCGACGCGGCCCCGGGCGCTCTGCTGGAGCACGGCGACGGCGGTGAAGGACTTGGTGACGCTGCCGACCCGGTGGCGCATGCCGGGGGTGGTGGGGCGGCCGGTGTCCCGGTCGGCGACACCGGTGGCCCCGTTCCAGCGGGCGCGGCCGTCGCGGACGGTGGCGTACGCCCCGTAGACGCCGGCCTCGTGCACGGCGTCCAGCGCGCTGGTGAGGGCGGACCGGTCGATGCCGTCGGCGGTGGCGGCGGGTCCGGCGGGGGCCGGGGCCGCGGCCTGGGCCGGAGCGGCCCCGGCCAGGAGGGCCAGGACGACGGCCGTGGCGGCCGCGGCTCCCCGTAAGCGGCGGTTGCGGTCCTGCGGTGCGAGCTGCACGTGGGTCTCCCCGGGTCCGGGCGGCCGGTCCCGGGCCGCCAAGTGATCTTGTGGGCTCGATTCTGTCGGGGCGGGCACCGGCCCCCCATCGCCCGGACGGACGATCCCGGCGCTCGGCGCATACGCCCGCAGGACCAGACGTATCTCCACCCACGGGACGTCTTGACTTCGTGCAAAGCGGAAGGAAATTCATTGGATCTCCCTTCGGTTCCCGCACCTCGCAACGGTCAGCGTTTACGCGGCCTTAACACTCCTATCGGCGGCAACGGGCGCCGAGCACGATGGAATCCGCAGGTGGACATCTCTTGACCTGCGGATGTCGTCGAGTTTCCATATCGGCCACGGGAGCCACCCAGCAGAAGTGCCCACCACCGCCCCGGAGGCGATACCGCTCCCGCACCCCCTCTTCTTCGCAACTGCCGATCGGAAATCCCGCACCGATGACTGAAACGATCAGCGCGCCCCAGGCGCTCGCCCCCGCCACCGGGCCCACCCCCCAGAAGCTGAAGCGCTCCATCGGCGTCGTCGGCGGGACCCTGCTCACGCTGTCGTGCGTGACGCCCGCCTCGACCCTGTTCGTCGTCGTGCCCGATCTCTTCTCCAGCCTCGGCACCTGGACCGCGCTGACCATCGCGATCGGTTCGCTGCTCTGCATCGGCGTGGCGTTCTGCTACTCGGAGCTGGGCACGCTGATCCCGAGCGCGGGCGGCGAGTACGCCATGGTCTCCACCCTCGCGGGCCGCCTCGCGGGCTGGCTGGTGTTCGTGCTGTCGCTGCTCGTGGTGATGATCGTGCCCCCGGTGATCGCCATGGGCACCGCCGACTACCTGGCGCCCGTGGTCCACATCCCGGCCCCGGTGGCCGGCGGCGCGGTGATGCTGCTCGCGACCCTCGCCGGTCTGCTGGACCTGCGGGCCAACGCCTGGATCACCGGCATCTTCCTGGTCCTCGAAGTGATCGCGGCCGCGCTGGTGGCCGTGCTGGGCTTCGCCCACAGCGAGCGGGGCGCCGACGCGCTGGTGCACGGCACGGTGGCCGCCGAGGGCGGCGGCACCTCCACGGTGACGGCGATGATGGTGGTCTCCGGGCTGGCGATCGCGCTGTTCATCACCCAGGGCTTCTCGACGGCCGTCTACCTCTCGGAGGAGCTGGAGAAGCCGCGCCGCAACGTGCCCCGGACGGTCCTGGCCACGCTGGCCATCTCCACCGCCGTCATCCTGATCCCGGTCATCGCGATCACCATGGGGGCCCCGGACCTGGACGCGCTGGCCGCCGGCGACCTCGGCGCGATGGTGACCGCCTGGTCGAACTCGGCCGTCGGCACCTTCGTCAGCCTCTGCGTGGCCCTCGCGATCATCAACGCGGGCATCGTCATGGTCATCCAGAACTCCCGGGTGCTGTTCGCCTCCGCCCGTGACAAGGCCTGGCCCGAGCCGGTCAACCGCGGCCTGTCCCGCCTGGGCCGCTTCGGTTCCCCGTGGGTGGCCACCCTGCTGGTCGGTCTGCCGGGCGCGGCGATGTGCTTCGTGAACCTGGACACCCTCTACGGGGTGACGGGCGTGTCGGTGACCGGCATGTACCTGCTGGTCGCGGTGGCGGCGCTGTTCAGTCGGCGCGGGGCGCACCGCGAGGCGGCCGCCTGGCGGATGCCGCTGTGGCCGGCGGTGCCGATCGCGCTGATCGCCGTCCTGGCGTACATCCTGACCCAGCAGGAGACCGAGTACCTGCTGTGGACCGGCGGCATCACGGCCGTCGCCACCCTGTACTGGGCGCTGTACCTGCGGCCCCGCAAGGACACCCGCTGGCTGGTGAGCATCCCGGAGGACGCCGAGGAGGAGGCCGGGGAGCCGGCTGCGGCGTAGCCTCCCACGACACCTGCCGGAAG
>NZ_JBHVUQ010000214.1:0-11292 GCF_042884105.1 Streptomyces sp. NPDC058157 | reverse complement strand
GGCCCCGGCGGCGGGGGGTCCCGTACCGCCCGCGCGCACCGCGGCGCCGTCCGCGTCGGCGCCGCGGCCCGCGTCGCCGACGGTGTCCGTCCCGGCGCCGGTGACCCCGTCCGCGTCCCGGCCGCCGAAGCCGTCGCCTTCGCCTTCGCCGTCCCGGCCGAAGCCCACGCCGTCGCCGCAGCCCGCCCGGGCGTTCCCGCTGGCCCGGCTGGAACACTCGGCCTTCGGCGGGCACACCGGTCCCGAGGTGGACACCTGGAACAGCAGCTGGGTGTGGCAGCGATGGGGGCTGGTGGCCGGCGGGCAGCGGTTCGGGCAGGGGATCACCGTCAACTCCCGCTCCTCGGTGGAGATCACCCTCAACCGGCAGTGCACCTCCTTCTCGGCGCGGGCCGGGGTGGACGGGCTGTCGCTGCTGACCGACGGGACGGTGCGGTTCTCCGTCTACGCCGACGGGCAGCGGCTGTGGCGTTCGGGCGCGCTCGGCTACGCGGACGCCCCGGCGGCCGTCGAGGTGCCGCTCACCGGGCGCTCGACGCTGCGGCTGGTGGTGGAGCAGGCCGGGCAGGGGAGCCTGCCGACGCTGGCGAGCTGGGCCGACGCGGTGATCAGCTGCCGCTGAGCGGGGCGTGCCGGGTGATCTCGGCGACGACCTCGGCGGGGGTCAGGCCGCGGCCCTCGGCTTCCGCGCGGGCCTGGGCGTCCGCCCCGAGGGCGGCGAGGGTGCGGGCCGGGAGCCCCTCCAGGACGGCCTGCTCCGGCACCGAACGGGGCTGGCCCGCCCGCCAGGTGCCGGCGGCCGCGAGGACCCGTACGCTCGCCGCCGGACGGTCCACGCCGGCCAGGAACAGGGCCGCGGCCTCGGCGAGGCAGGCCAGGACGCGTTCGGCGCAGTGGGCGGCCACCGCCTCCGCGAGGGCGGGTCCGATCCGGGCGAGGCCCGCCTGCGGCCCCTGCTCGCGGGCGGCGAGGGCGGCTTCGACGACGTCCAGCCCGGCGGCGAGCTGCGGGGGCGGGTTGATCTGTGCCGCCTCGGCGCGGGAGCGGGCGCACTCGGTGCGGGCCCGCTCGTCGTCGCCCCGGCGCAGGGCGAGCATCGCGGACAGGAGCCGGGCGAAGGAGCTCACGTCGTACACCCCGCCGTGCCGGTCGGCCTCGCGGTCGGCTTCGGCGAGGAGCCGTTCGGCGGTGTCGTAGTCCCCGGAGCAGTAGGCGGCCTCGGCGATGCGGGCGAGGGCGAAGGGGGCCTCGATCTGGGCGCCGACCTCGCGGGCGAGGCGCAGGCACTCCTCGTACTCGGTGCGGGCGGTGTCGTACTGGCCGCGGGAGAGGGCGGCCTCCCCTGCGGCGCTGGCCACCTGGGCGCGGATCCAGCGGTCGCCGCTGCGGCGGGCGATGTCGTGGAGTTCGGCGAGGTCGGCGTCGACGGTGTCGAGGCCTCCGGTCATGTCGATGGCGGAGTGGGCGCGCATCAGGAGGGTGACGCCGAGTTCCCAGTCGCCGGCGTGGCGGCGGCAGTTCTCCACGGACCGGGCGAGGTCGGGGTGGAAGCCGGCGGCGTCGCCGGTGAGGAAGGCCGTCGCGGGCCAGAGCATGCCGGGGAAGCGGGTGGTCTCCGGGGAGCCCTCGCGGAAGACCTCCCTGATGCGGGTGGCGACGGCGGCGAACTCGGGCGTGCGGAAGCCGGCGGCGCCCTTGCTCTCGGTGAGCAGGAACATGTGCAGGACCTGCAGGCGCATGGCGTACCAGTACGCGGGTGAGCCCTGGGGGGCGTCGTCCGGGGTGGCGGCGAGGACCCGGCCGGCCCACTCGGCGCCTTCGGCACGGTAGTTGCGCAGCCACAGGAACCAGGCGAGGGCGGTCACCAGCCGCTGGGCGGCCTCCAGGTCCGGGTCCCGGTCGGTGGTGGTGTGGAGGACGGAGCGGAGGTTGTCGAGTTCGGTCTCGACGCGCCGGATCCAGGGGAGCTGGTCGGCGGAGCGCAGCAGCGGTTCGGCGCGTTCGGCGAAGGCCAGGTAGTGGGCGGTGTGGCGGCGGGCGGTGGCGCGGGCCTCGTCGGCGGAGGCGGCCAGGCGTTCGGCGGCGTACTCGCGGATGGTCTCCAGCAGGCGGTAGCGCATGCCGTCGGGGTCGGGGACGGCGGTGACGAGGGACTTGTCGACGAGGGCGCCGAGGGTGTCGGCGACGTCGAGGCCGCCGTGGCCGCAGACGGCTTCGGCGGCGTCCAGGTCGCAGCCGCCGGCGAAGGCGGACATGCGGGCGAGGACGGTGCGTTCGGCGGTGTCGAGGAGGTCCCAGGACCAGTCGACGACGGCGCGCAGGGTCTGCTGGCGGGGCAGGAGGGTGCGGGCGCCGCCGGTCAGGAGGCGGAAGCGGTCGTCGAGGCGGTCGGCGATCTGGCGGGGGGTGAGGAGGCGCAGGCGGGCGGCGGCCAGTTCGATGGCGAGGGGCAGTCCGTCGAGGCGGGTGCAGATCTCGGCGACGGCGTCCGGGTCCTCGTCGGGGCGGAAGCCGGGGCGGGCGGCGGTGGCGCGGTCGGTGAACAGGCGGTGCGCGGGGCCGGGCGGGAGGGGTTCGAGGGAGCGCAGGAACTCGCCCGGTACGCCGAGGGGTTCGCGGCTGGTGGCCAGGATCCGGAGGCCGGGGCAGTGGGTGAGGAGCTTCTCGGCGAGTTCGGCGGCGGCGCCGATCACGTGCTCGCAGTTGTCCAGGACGAGGAGCAGGCGGCGGTGTGCGCAGTGTTCGACGAGGAGGGTGGTGGGGTCGTCGTCGGCGGGGGTCTTCTCGCGGGCGACGAGGCTGTTCTCGCGCAGGCCGAGGGCGCTGAGGACCGCGCCGGGGACGGCGGCGGGGTGGTCGAGGCGGGCGAGTTCGACGAGCCAGCCGGATTCGGGCTGGGCGGCGGCCGCGTGCTCGGCGAGGCGGGTCTTGCCGGAGCCGCCGGGGCCGGTGAGGGTGACGAGGCGGACGCGTGCCAGGTCGTCGGCGAGGGCGGCGAGTTCGGGTTCGCGGCCGACGAAGGAGGTCAGGCGGGGGCGGAGGTTGCCGCGGGGCGGCGCGGGCGGGGGCGGCGGGGGCCGCAGGAGTTCGGCGTGGAGGGCGCGCAGCTGCGGGCCGGGGTCGGCGCCGAGGCCTTCGGCGAGGTCGCGGCGGGTGCGTTCGTAGGCGGCGAGGGCGTCGGCGGGGCGGCCCGCGGCGGCGAGGGCGCGCAGCTGGAGGGCGCGCAGCGGTTCGTCGTACGGGTGCTCGCGGATCAGTGCGTCGAGCTCCGGGAGGAGCGCGGCCGGGGTGGTGGCGCCGCTGCGGAGGTCGGCTTCGACGCGGTCGCGCAGGGCGGCGGTGCGGCGGGCCTCGGGGGCGGCGGCGCGGGTGGTGCGGGCGGGCTCGGGGAGGTCGGTGAGGGCGGGGCCGCGCCAGAGGGCGAGGGCTTCGCGGAGGGTGGTGGCGGCGGTGGCGGGGTCGGTGGTCAGCTGTGCGGCGCCGAGGGCGGCGAGGCGGGTGAAGCGGTGGAGGTCGACGTCCTCGGGGGCGGCGGCGAGGCGGTAGCCGCCGGCGGGCTCGGTACGGATGCTGTCGCGGGAGCCGAGGGTGCGGCGCAGGCGGGCGACGAGGGCCTGGAGGGCGGCGGGGGCGTCCTGGGGCGGGTCGTCGCCCCAGACCTCGTCGACCAGGTCGGCGACGGGGGCCGGCGCCGGGGTGCCGGCGCGGAGGGCGAGGGCGGTGAGGAGTGCGCGCAGGCGGGCGCCGCCGGGGGTGCGGGGGGCGCCGGTCGTCTCGTCGTGGGCCTCGGTGGGGCCGAGGATGAGGTAGCGCACCTGGTCATTCTGCCGGGTCGCTGCGCTGTGCTGCGGGGGGTTTTCTCCCCGCCCCACCCTCCGCCCGTTCCTCCCCCAGCTACCGCTGGGAGGTGCCCCCAGGGGGCTCCGCCCCCGGACCCCCGCGCCTCAAACGCCGGCGGGGCTATATGTAGCCCGCGCGGCGCTTGAGCGCACGTACGGGGTTCGGGGCTCGCACCGCCACCGGAGGGAACGTGGGCGGCCGCCTGGCCGGGGGGAGGCGTGTCGGTCGGTGCGGGGGGCGCGGGGGCGAGGACAGTGACGGCCGTCCCCTCCCCCGTCCCGAAGGAGCGCCATGCGCAGGCGTCTGATCAGCTCTCTGGTGGCCGCTGCGGTGGCCCTCGCCGGTCTGGCCGCCGGTTCCGCGGCCGCTGTGGCGCAGCCCGGTCCGGGCGGTCCGACGTCCCGTCGGGTCTGCCCGGAACGGAACGTCCCCGGCAAGGCGTTCTGCCTGTCGATGGTCCGTACGGACCTGCCGGCGCGGCCGTCCCTCCTGCCCGGGCAGCAGCCGGAGGGCCTGTCGCCGCAGGACATCCGGAGCGCCTACGGGCTGCCGCCCTTCGGCGGGGCCGGGCGCAGGATCGCCGTCGTCGTCGCGAACGACTACCCCGAGGCGGAACAGGACCTGGCCGTCTACCGGCGCCAGTTCCACCTGCCGCCCTGCACCACGGCCAACGGGTGCTTCCGGAAGGTGTACTCGACCGGCACCAAGCCGGGCACCGTGGACCCGATCTGGGCCCTTGAGGCCGGGCTGGACATGCAGGCGGTCAGCGCCACCTGCCCGGGGTGCGGGATCACCCTCGTGGAGGCTCCCACGGCGTTCATCGTCAGCTCCCTCATGCCCGCCGTCGACGTGGCGAGCTTCCTGCCGGGGGTGACGGGTGTGAACGGCAGCTGGGCCATCGCCGAGCAGGCGGCCGAGGGCAATCTCGACTCCCACTTCCGCCCCGGCCTCGTCTACACGTTCGCCTCGGGCGACGTCGGGGGCGTGCCGGTCTACCCGTCCGTCTCCCCCTACGTCACCTCGGTGGGCGGCACCGAGCTGACCCGGGCGTTCAGCCTGCGCGGCTGGAAGGAGAGCGCCTGGTCCGGCACGGGCGGCGGCTGCTCCCCGTACGAGCCCCTGCCCGCCTTCCAGCAGGGGTTCGCTCCCTGCGCCAACCGCTCCACGCCCGACATCTCGGCGGTGGCGTCTCCCGATTCCGGTATGGCCGCGTACGTCTCGACCCCCGGCAACCCCACCGTCGGCTGGCAGGTCGTCGGCGGCACCAGCCTCTCCTCCCCGCTGGTGGCCGGGATGTACGCCCTCGCCGGCCGACCCGGCCCGGACGACCGCCCCAACACCTACCCGTACGCCCACCCGGTCGCCTTCCACGACATCGTCACCGGCATCGCCGGCCCGTACGCCGCGATCCCCGGATACGACCGCGCGAGCGGCATCGGCACCCCCCGCGGCCTGCGCGGCCTGCGGCGTTAGGGCTACCGCCCCGCCGGGCGCGGCAGTGACGGCCGTGCCGGCGGGGTGAGCCTCGGCAGCGGGGCCGGGAGGGGTGGGACCGCTCGGCGGCGCGGGGTCGAGGTGCCCGTCCAGCAGGTGCCCCGGCGGGACATCAGGCGGCGGAGCCACAGTTCCATCGAGACGAGTTCCGCCAGCCCGTCGAGCGGTACGGGCCGCCCGTCGGCGGCGTCGGTCAGGGCCTGGCGCACCACGCGGGCCTCGACGAGCCCGGCGTCGGCCAGCAGCGGTGCGTGGAAGAGGGCCAGCAGGGAGGTGAGGGCGGCGCGCAGCCCGAGGCGCACGGCGGTCTCGTTGGGGCCGGGGGCGGTGACGCCCCAGCCGGGCGGGAGCTCCCGTACCCCGGCGGAGGCCAGCACGCTGCGCAGGATCTCGGCGCGGGCCCCGGGCTGCACCCGCAGGGATTCCGGGAGGGCGCGGGCGGCCCGTACGACCTGGTTGTCGAGGAACGGGGCGTGCAGGCGCTGGCTGCGGACCTCGACGGCCTGTTCGAAGACCCGGTGGTCGGCGGCGTGGCGGGCCAGCAGGGCGCGGGCGCGGGCCTCGCCGGGCCGCAGGGAGAGCGGGGGGCGTCCGGCGGCGGCGCGCAGGCGGATCGATACTTCCGCCAGGGCTTCGCCGGTGAGCCAGCCCGCCGCCGGGCCGGGGCGGGACCAGGTCAGGGCCGCCAGGGAGGCGTCGACGGGCCCGGAGACGGCGGTGGCGACGCCGCCCTCGCGCAGCCGGGCGGCGGCGGCTTCGATGCCGGTGCGGTAGGGCGTGCGGGCGAGGCGGCGGGCGGCGGAGTAGACGGAGAAGGGGACGAGCAGGGGTCCTTCGGGGGCGGAGCGGGCGAGGGCGGCGACGGGGCGCAGCAGGTGGCGGCGCCGGCGGTCGAGCAGGAGGTCGGCCATGCGGGCGGGGTGGGCGTCGAGGACCTGGCGGGCGCCGTGGCCGGTGAAGTGGTCGGCGGAGCCGGCGGCGAGGCGGCGCCGGTCGCGGGCGGCGCTGACGAGGCAGGGGCCGGGTTCGTCGGTGAGGGGGCCGTCGAGGTCGGCGTACGGGAGGGCTTCGTCGGCGGCGGCCACGACGACGTGGTGGAGGCGGGGGTCGGCGGCGAGGGCGTGGGCGCGCTCCAGCTCGGCTTCGCGGCCGCGCGGGGTGGCGAGGTCGTTGAAGGTGACGGCGAGGAGGCGCGAGCCGGAGCCGGGGAGGGTGCCGGGGGCGCCGGGGAGGCCGGCGGCGAGGAGGGCGAGGGTGGCGGAGGCGGTGCCGCCGGAGAGGTCGGCGCCGACGCCGGGGGCGGGGGCGCCGCGGGCGGCGCGGCGGTCGGCGGGGCCCATTCCGGGCACGGGTCCGGGGTCGGGGAGGAGGGTGTCGGGAGCATGCCGGGGGGCTGTGAGCCGGGCGCGCACCGCGGCCGTCAACGCTTCCCGCACGCCCTCGACCGCCCCCGCCGGGTCGGCCTCCGGCGCGGCGACGGCGAGGGAGGCCACGGGCTCGTACCCGGTGATCTCGCGGGAGCCCTCGCGCAGGATCAGGGTGTGTCCGGGCGGGATGCGGCGCACGCCGACGTAGGGGGTGCCGTCGCCCAGGGCCTCGGGGCTGTCGGGGCAGGCGAGCAGGGCGGCGAGGTGGCCGATGTCGAGCTGTGCGCCGATGAGGTCGGCGAGGGGGAGGGCGGCGGTGGCGTACGCGGTGCCGCCCGCCCAGGGGGTGTAGAAGACGGGGCGGGCGCCGGCGAGGTCGCCGAGGACGGTGATGCGCCGGCCGGTCTGGACGACGGCGGTGTAGTTGCCGGGCCACTCGGTGAGGTGGCGCAGGGCGCCGCCGCGGGCGGCGTACAGGGCGCGGCGCAGCTCCTCGTCGCCGGCGCCGCAGCAGCCGAGGACGGCGAGCCGGGTGAAGGGGTCGGCGGGGTCGGCGGTGACGGTGCGGATCTCGTCGGGGCGCCAGTCGCCGACGGCCCAGAGGGGGTCGGGGTCGCCCCACAGGAGCTGGGCGCCGACCGGGTGGACGGTGCGTTCGGCGTCCTGGCCTGCGGGATCGTCGGCGTGGGCGGCGTCGGCGATGCCGCCGTGCAGGGGGGCGTCGTACGCGGTCCCGGCGGCCGGCGGTGGGACGCGTCCGGCCGTGCCGAAGCTCGCGGCGATACTGCTCCACCCGACCAACCAGCGCACCGCCGCCTCCCCCAGCCCGTGGGCACATGACCGGGGCAACGGGCGGCACGGACGATGTGGTCGGCGCTGAGGGCGCGGCCGGCGGGACCCCGGTGGCTCGGGGTCCATGCTGCCACGAGACGGGCGTGCGAGAGCGGCTTCGGGGGGCGCACATGCAAACGAACACGCCTCGGCCACACGGTATTTGGCGTTCCGTTCCCACCGCCCCATAGGTCGGTTTCGGCCATTCTTCGGCCGTACTGGGCGCTCGCACGCGTCTTCGCGCGGGGGCCGGCGGGAGGCCGTGGGGCGCGGTCCGGGAGGCCTGATCGCACCCCCCGGACCGTTCCGCCACCCGCGGGGATTGAGGCAGCGGCATCCCCCGGCCTGCCGGATCCACCCGGCGGGCCGACCCACGCACGGCACATCGAATCGCCGGGCCCGGGGTGCGGCCAGAGCGCACGGCCGGGCGCACGGCCACACGGCCGGAGCACGATCCGAGGCGTGCGCCCCGGGGAGCGGGCCCCGGCGGACTGTGCGCACGGACAACAATCTCGCCATACGGAACTCGGGGCCTTAACGCTTGGGAGGCGGGGAACTACGCTGGGTTTACGAAATGCCGGGCGCCTATGCCCCGGCGGCGTCTGCGTTCCGCGTGTGACGAGGGGTGGCGCATGTCCAGGGAGCTCCGCGAGCCCAACGAGAAGCTCGGCGCCGTCCTCGCCCTGGCGGGCATCAGCAACGCGGGACTGGCCCGGCGCGTCAACGACCTCGGAGCGCAGCGCGGCCTGACGCTCCGGTACGACAAGACCTCGGTCGCGCGGTGGGTGTCGAAGGGGATGGTGCCGCAGGGCGCGGCCCCGCATCTGATCGCCGCCGCGATCGGCGCGAAGCTGGGGCGTCCGGTGCCGCTGCACGAGATCGGGCTGGCGGACGCCGACCCGGCGCCCGAGGTCGGGCTGGCCTTCCCGCGTGACGTCGGCGCGGCCGTGCGGTCGGCCACCGACCTCTACCGGCTGGACCTCGCGGGCCGGCGCGGCGGTGGCGGGATCTGGCAGTCGCTCGCCGGTTCCTTCTCGGTGTCGGCGTACGCGACGCCGGCCTCGCGGTGGCTGATATCGCCCGCGGACAGTTCGGTGGCCCGCGAGCCGGGCCCCGCCGCCGACCCCGGACCGCCCGCCCCCGCGGGCGGTGGTGTGCGTACGGCGGCTCCGGTGCGCGCCACCTCCGTCGCCGCGCCCCGGCGCACTCCGGAAACCCCCGCGCAGGGCGTTGTGCCCGCCCGCCCCGGAACCGAAACCGCGGCCCCGGCGCCCGTCGCCGTGCCCGCGGCGGCGCTCCCGGACGCCTCCCCGCAGCGCGTCGGCCACAGCGACGTGACCAAGCTGCGCGAGGCGGCGGAGGATGCGCGCCGCTGGGACTCCAAGTACGGCGGCGGGGACTGGCGTTCGTCGATGGTCCCGGAGTGCCTGCGGGTGGACGCCGCGCCGCTGCTGCTCGGCTCCTACACGGACGAGGTCGGCCGGGCCCTCTTCGGGGCGACCGCGGAGCTGACCCGCCTCGCCGGGTGGATGGCCTTCGACACCGGCCAGCAGGAGGCGGCCCAGCGGTACTACATCCAGGCGCTGCGACTGGCCCGCGCGGCCGCCGACGTGCCGCTCGGCGGGTACGTGCTGGCCTCCATGTCGCTCCAGGCGACCTACCGGGACTTCCCGGACGAGGGGGTGGACCTCGCCCAGGCGGCCGTCGAACGCAACCGGGGCCTGGCCACCGCCCGCACCATGAGCTTCTTCCGCCTGGTGGAGGCCCGGGCGCACGCGAAGGCGGGGGACTCGGCGGCGGCGGGTTCGGCGCTGCGCGCGGCCGAGGGCTGGCTGGAGCGCTCCCGCGAGGGGGATTCCGACCCGACCTGGCTGGGTTTCTACTCGTACGACCGTTTCGCGGCGGATGCCGCGGAATGCTACCGGGACCTCAAACTCCCCCGACAGGTCCGCCGCTTCACCGAGCAGGCCCTGTCCCGCCCGACGGAGGAGTACGTGCGCTCGCACGGCCTGCGCCTGGTGGTGAGCGCGGTCGCCGAGCTGGAGTCGGGCAACCTCGACGCGGCCTGCGCCGCGGGCACCCGGGCCGTGGAGGTCGCCGGCCGCATCTCCTCCGCCCGCACCACCGAGTACGTACGGGACCTGCTGCACCGCCTGGAGCCGTACGGGGACGAGCCGCGCGTCGCCGAGCTGCGCGAACGGGCCCGGCCGCTGCTGGTGACTCCCGCGTAGCCCCTATTGTCGGTGGCGGGGTGCAAGATGCAGGGGTGGGAGGTGTCAGCGTGGGCGGCGGTGTGGACTGCGATGTGCTGGTGATCGGTGGCGGGATCGTCGGCCTGTCGACGGCGCATGCCCTGTCGAGCCTGGCGCCCGGGACCCGCGTGACCGTCCTGGAGAAGGAGTCCGGGCCCGCCCGGCACCAGACGGGCCGCAACAGCGGGGTCATCCACAGCGGCATCTACTACCGCCCCGGCTCCCTCAAGGCGCGCTTCGCGGTGCGCGGGGCCGCCGAGATGGTGAAGTTCTGCGCGGAGCACGACATCGCGCACGAGGTGACGGGCAAGCTGATCGTCGCCACGGACCGCTCCGAGCTGCCCCGGCTGCACTCCCTGGTCCAGCGCGGCCGGGAGAACGGCATCCCGGTGCGCGAGCTGGGGCCGGCGCAGATCGCCGAGTACGAGCCGGAGATCAGCGGCCTGGCCGCGATCCACGTGGGCACCACCGGGATCGTGGACTACGGCCAGGTGGCCGCGCAGCTCGCCGAGTCCTCCGGGGCGGAGATCGTCTACGACGCCGAGGTGGACCTGATCTCGCGGCGCCCGTCCGCGGTCGCGGTACGCACCACGGCCGGTCAGGTCGTCCGGGCCCGGGTGCTGGTGAACTGCGCGGGCCTCCAGTGCGACCGGATCGCCCGCCTCGCCGGTGACGACCCGGGCATGCGGATCGTCCCCTTCCGGGGCGAGTACCACGACCTGGCCCGCCCGGGCCTGGTCCGGGGCCTGGTCTACCCGGTGCCCGACCCGGCGTTCCCCTTCCTCGGGGTCCACCTCACGCGGGGCATCGGCGGCGGGGTCCACGTCGGCCCGAACGCCGTCCCGGCGCTGGCCCGCGAGGGCTACCGCTGGAGCACGGTCCGGCCGCGCGACCTCGCCACCGAGCTGGCCTGGCCGGGATCCTGGCGGATGGCCGGGCGGCACTGGCGGTACGGGGCGGGCGAGATCCACCGCTCCCTGTCGAAGGCGGCCTTCACGGAGGCCGTGCGCCGCCTCCTGCCGGGGGTCACGGAGGCGGACCTCACCCCCGCCGCGGCCGGGGTCCGGGCGCAGGCCGTCCTCCGCGACGGGACCCTGGTCGACGACTTCCTCATCCGCGAGGCGCCGCGGACGGTGCACGTCCTGAACGCCCCCTCGCCTGCGGCGACGGCTTCCCTCCCCATCGGCCGCGAAATCGCCACCCGCGCGCTCCGCACCCTCCACACCGCCTGACCCCGCCGACCCGGGGCCGACCCCCCGCTGCGCGGGCGAAGCTCCCCGCCCCGCCCTTCCTCCGTTCCCTGGGGCTCCGCCCCAGACCCCCGTCCCAACGCAGGTCGCGCACCTGCGGACCGCGTCCTGGGGGCCAGCCCCCAGACCCCCGCGCCTCAAACGCCGGCGAGACTGGATTTAGCCGAGCCCGGCTGCGTACGCGGCCGGGGGCGGGGACGGGGTGGGGTGTCGTCCGGGGCTAAAACGAGATGACTTCGGCGCCATGCACCGCCAAAC
>NZ_JBHVUQ010000213.1:0-11669 GCF_042884105.1 Streptomyces sp. NPDC058157 | reverse complement strand
CCGCACGTCTCAGGAGCCGCCGGAGCCCAGGGTGAGGGCGGTGTTCACCAGGCCGATGTGGCTGAAGGCCTGGGGGAAGTTGCCGAGCTGGCGCCCGCTCGCGGGGTCGTACTCCTCGGCGAGCAGGCCCACGTCGTTGCGCACGGCCAGCAGGCGTTCGAAGAGTTCCCGGGCCTCCTTGGGCCGGCCGGTCAGGTGCAGGGCGTCCGCCAGCCAGAACGAGCAGGCCAGGAAGGCCCCTTCGTCGCCGGGCAGTCCGTCGACCGAGGGGCCTTCGGTGCTGTAGCGGCGGACCAGGCCACTGCTGCCCAGCTCGGCGCGTACCGCGTCGACGGTGCCGATGACGCGCGGGTCCTCGGGCGGCAGGAAGCCGACGCGGGGGATGAGCAGGGTGGCGGCGTCGAGTTCGCGGGAGCCGTAGTACTGGGTGAAGGTGCCGCGCTCGGGGTCGTAGCCGTGCTCGCAGACGTCGCGGTGGACCTCGTCGCGCATGGCCCGCCAGCGTTCCACGTCGCCGGGCATCTGGGGGGCGGCCTCCAGGGTGCGTACGGCCCGGTCGGCGGCCACCCAGGCCATCACCTTGGAGTGGGTGAAGTGGCGGCGCGGTCCGCGCACCTCCCACAGCCCCTCGTCGGGGCGGCGCCAGTTGCGTTCCAGGAAGTCGAGCAGGGCGAGCTGGATCTTCCAGGCGTGCCGTTCGGAGGCCAGTCCGGTGGAGCGGGCCAGGTACAGGGAGTCCAGGACCTCTCCGTAGACGTCGAGCTGGAGCTGGTCCACGGCGGCGTTGCCCACACGGACGGGCGCGGAGCCGGCGTATCCGCGCAGCCAGGGGAGCTCCGTCTCGGGGATGCGGCGCTCGCCGCCGATCCCGTACATGATCTGGAGGTCGGCCGGGTCGCCGGCGACGGCGCGCAGCAGCCAGCCGCGCCAGGCGCGGGCCTCGTCGCGGAAACCGGTGCTGAGGAGCGCGTCGAGGGTGAGGGTGGCGTCGCGCAGCCAGCAGTAGCGGTAGTCCCAGTTGCGTACGCCGCCGAGCTCCTCCGGGAGGGAGGTGGTGGCGGCCGCGGCGATCCCGCCGGTGGGCGCGTAGGTGAGGGCCTTGAGGGTGATCAGGGAGCGGGTGACGGCCTCCTGGTAGGGGCCCTCGTAGCGGCACTGGGCGGACCAGTCGCGCCAGTCGGCGAGGCTCTGTTCCAGGGCCTCGTACGGGTCGACGGGGGCGGGGCGCGGTTCGTGCGAGGGGTGCCAGGTCAGCACGAAGGCGACCTTCTCGCCGGGGCCGATGGTGAACTCGGTGCGGGTGCTGTTGTCCTCGCCCCAGGTGTGGACGGGCGGCTCGCTGCGGAACCAGACCGAGTCCGGTCCGGCGACGGCGACCCGGTCGCCCTCGCTGCGCCGGACCCAGGGGACGACGTGGCCGTAGTCGAAGCGCAGGCGCAGGGTGCTGCGGACGGTGACCCGGCCGGAGACGCCCTCGACGATGCGCATCACGTCGGGGGCGGTGTCGCGCTGCGGCATGAAGTCGGTGACCTTGACGGTGCCGTCGCCGGTCTCCCAGAGGGATTCGAGGACCAGTGATCCGTCGGCGTAGGCCCGCCGGGTGCACCGCTCGCCGTCGGCGGCGCCGGCCGGGGCGATCCTCCAGTGGCCGTTCTCCGCGTCGCCGAGGAGGGCGGCGAAGCAGGCGCCGGAGTCGAAGCGGGGCAGGCACAGCCAGTCGATGGACCCGTCGCGGCCGACCAGTGCGCTGGTCATGAGGTCGCCGATGAGTGCGTAGTCTTCGATGGGTTGTGTCATTTCTCCGCTGTTCCCCCGATCGTCCCGGGCCAATCAGGGTGCCGGGACGGGCGGGCGGCGCGGGCCGCCCCCGCGGCGGGGGCGGGGACGGCCGTGCGGTCAGCTCCGGACGAGGAGGGTGACGGCGGCGAGGGCCACGCCGAGGGCGAGGGCCGCCGCGCCGAGGGCCGGGCGGGGGGTGCGCAGCGCCGGGAGCGGCAGGACGCGGTCGAGGGCGAGGCGGCCGGGGCCGGTGAGGGTGAGGGCGGCAGCGGCGGCCGCGAGGAGGAGCTCGTACTCCATGCCCTTGGGGGCGAAGAAGGCGCCGGCGCCGTGGACGGCGAGGGCGTTGATCATCGTGCCGGTGACGGCGGCTCCGGCGAGCGGGGTGAGCAGGCCGGCGGCGAGGCCGAGGCCGCCGAGGGTCTCGGTGAGGCCGGCGACGGCGGCCATGGTCTCGCCGGCCGGGTAGCCGACGGAGGTGAAGAACTGGCCGGTGCCGCTGATCCCGCCGCCGCCGAACCAGCCGAGGAGCTTCTGGACGCCGTGGGCGGCGACGGCCAGGCCGAGGACCACGCGCAGGAGCAGCAGTCCGGCGTCCAGGCCGGCGGTGGAGGCGGTGGGGGCGGGGGCGGATACGGCCGGTGCCGTGGCCGGGGCCTTCGTCGCGGTGGCGGAGGCGCTGGTCATGGGGGATTCCTTCCGGTCGGGGCGGCCCGAGGAGTCGTTCGCGAGCAGGTTGTTCGGGAGCAGGTTGTTCAAATTCGAACCGCCGACACCGACCCTAACCATTGATTCAAATTCGAACAACTCGTGTACCCTGGGGCCATGGACGGAACGAGATGGCTGGACGAGCGCGAGATGCGGGCCTGGAGGAGCTTCCTGGCCGCTTCCGCCCTGGTGAACCGGCACCTCGACCAGCAGCTCAAGGACGATTCAGGACTCTCCCACCCCCAGTACGAGATCCTCGTGCGGCTCGCCGCGGCGCCCGACGGCGAGCTGCGCATGACGGAACTCGCCAACGGCCTGATCAACTCCAAGAGCGGGCTGACCTACCAGGTCACCCAGATGGAGAAGGCCGGACTGGTCCGGCGCCGCAGCTGCCCCTCCGACGTGCGCGGGGTCTTCGCCGTCCTCACCGACGCCGGGCGGGCCCGGCTGGAGGCGGCGGCGCCCGGCCACGTGACGGCCGTGCGGGAGGTCCTCGTCGACGTGCTCACCCCCGGCCAGCTCGAGGCGCTGGCCGACGGCCTCGGCGAGGTCAGCCGGCGGCTGCGGGAGCAGGGCGGCTGACCTGCCTTCCTGACGCGACCTCCTGACCTGCCGTCCGCTTGGCCGTTCCTCCCCTGATCCGGCGGCCCGCCGTGGTTGACTTCGAAACCCCGGCCGCGAACGGGCCCGGGGCGCCGCGCCATCTGGGAGGCAGCTTTGAGGATGCTCATCAACTCCGCGGACTCCGTGGTCGCCGACGCGCTGCACGGGATGGCGGCCGCGCATCCCGAACTCGACGTGGACGTCGAGCGACGGGTGGTGCTGCGGCGGGACGCGAAGACCGGCGGCCGGGTCGGCCTGGTCTCCGGCGGCGGCTCCGGGCACGAACCGCTGCACGGCGGGTTCGTCGGGTACGGGATGCTCTCCGCGGCCTGCCCCGGCGAGGTGTTCACCTCCCCGGTACCGAACCAGATGCTGCACGCGGCGGGCAGCGTGGACGCCGGGCAGGGCGTCCTGTTCGTCGTCAAGAACTACACCGGCGACGTCCTCAACTTCCGGATGGCCGCCGAGCTCGCCGAGGAGGACGGCCTGCGGGTGGAGAGCGTCCTCGTCAACGACGACGTCGCCGTCACGGACAGCCTCTACACGGCCGGGCGCCGCGGCACCGGCGCCACCCTGTTCGTGGAGAAGATCGCCGGGGCGGCCGCCGAGGAGGGGGCGCCGCTGGACCGGGTCGCGGCCCTCGCCCGCCAGGTCAACGAGAGCTCGCGCAGCTTCGGCGTCGCCCTCAGCGCCTGCACCACCCCCGCCAAGGGCAGCCCGACGTTCGAACTCCCCGACGGGGAGCTGGAACTGGGCATCGGCATCCACGGCGAGCCCGGCCGGGAGCGGCGGGCCATGATGACCTCCCGGGAGATCGCGGACGTGGCCGTGGGCGCCGTACTGGACGGCCTCGCCGAGATCGGCGGCCCCGCCGACGGCCCCGTCCTGGCCCTGGTCAACGGCATGGGCGCGACCCCGCTGCTGGAGCTGTACGGGTTCCACGCGGAGGTGGCCCGGGTCCTGGAGGCCCGCGGCGTGCCCGTGGCCCGCGCCCTGGTCGGCAACTACGTCACCTCCCTGGACATGGCGGGCTGTTCGGTGACGCTCTGCCGGGCCGACGAGGAGCTCCTGCGGCTCTGGGACGCCCCGGTGCAGACTCCGGCGCTGCGCTGGGGCCGCTGAGGGAGCGGGACGCATGCTGGCGGGCGGAGCACGACGGACGGACCATGACGGAGGGACGGACCATGACGGACGAAGGGAATCCGGTGCGTGACGCGGAGTTCTTCCGGGGCTGGCTGGAGGCCGCCGCCGCGGCGGTGGAACGGGAGTCGGACCGGCTGACCGAGCTCGACTCCCCCATCGGCGACGCCGACCACGGCGCCAACCTCCTGCGGGGCTTCACGGCCGTCCGCGCCGCGCTGGCCGAAGCCGAGCCCGCGACGGCGCCCGGCGCACTCCTCCAGCTGGCGGGCCGCACGCTGATCTCCACGGTCGGCGGCGCCTCCGGCCCCCTGTACGGCACGCTGCTGCGCCGCACCGGCAAGGAGCTCGGGGAGGACGCCGAGGTCTCCGACGCCGCGCTGCGGCGGGCCCTGGAGGCCGGGGTGGCCGCGGTGGCCCAGCTGGGCGGGGCGGCCCCGGGCGACAAGACGATGCTGGACGCCCTGACCCCGGGGGTCGCGGCGCTGGGCACGTCCTACCGGGCGGCCGGGGACGCGGCGGAGGCGGGCGCGCTGGCCACCGTGCCGATACTGGCCCGCAAGGGCCGGGCGAGCTACCTCGGCGAACGCAGCGTCGGGCACCAGGACCCGGGCGCCACCTCCTCGGCCCTGCTCCTGACCGCCCTGGCGGACTCGGCGGAGGGGGCGTCGTGACCCCGGTCGGCATCGTCCTGGTCTCGCACAGCGCCGAGGTGGCGGAGTCGGTGGCGCGGCTGGCCCGGGGCCTGGCGGCGGGCGGGGCGGTGGCCCGGGTGGCGCCAGCGGGTGGCAACCGGGACGGCGGCCTCGGCACCAGCGCGGACCGGGTCCTCGCGGCGGTGGCAGCGGTGGACCAGGGGGCCGGGGTGGCCCTGCTGGCGGACCTGGGCAGCTCGGTCCTGACGGTCAAGGCCCTCCTGGCGGACGGCGACCTCTCCCCGGACTGCCGCCTGGTGGACGCCCCGTTCCTGGAGGGCGCGGTGGCGGCGGTCGTGGCGGCGTCGGCGGGCGCCCCCCTGGACGCGGTGGCCGCGGCCGCCGCGGAGGCGTACGACTACCGCAAGGCGTGACGGGGCGCGGGGGTGCGCGGCCGGAGCCCGCACCCCCGTCCCCCCGGGAGGGCTACCGCCCCCGGAGGGTGTCGAACTCGCGCCGCTCCCGCTTGGTGGGCCGTCCCGCCCCGCGGTCGCGCACGCCCACCACGGCGGCCTCGACCGGCGTCGGCGCCGGCGGGCTAATGTCGACGAAGCACTCCACCGCCACGGGAGCGCCCACCCGCTTGGTCACGGGCCTGCGCACCACGACGACCCGTTCCCGCCCGGCGTGGAACAGCCGCACCTCGTCCCCCGCCCGCACCTGCTGGGCCGGCTTGGCCCGTTCGCCGTTGACCTTCACGTGCCCCGCCCGGCAGGCGGTCGCCGCGACGGACCGGGTCTTGGTGAGCCGGACCGACCAGATCCAGGCGTCCACCCGCGCGGTGCCCGCCTCCAGCGGGCCCGGACCTGCCGCCGCGCCCGTGCTGCTCTTCGTTTCAGCCATGAGCCGAGCCTATCGATCCGTCGGCCCGGAACCGGAACGCATTTTGGCGGATACCACAAGGCCCATGGCATCTGCGATAGAGAACGAGCCAAACGAATTGCACATGCGGTCTCCATGCCCCTACCTTGTCGCGCATGCAGTCCTACACCATCGGACAGGCGGCGCGTCTGCTGGGCGTCAGCCCGGACACCGCACGCCGCTGGGCCGACGCCGGCCGGGTCGCGACCCATCGCGACGAGGCGGGGCGTCGCCTGATCAACGGCCGTGACCTCGCGGCCTTCTCCGTCGAGGTGGGCCAGGGCGCCCACAACGAGGACGGGGAGCCGTACACCTCGGCGCGCAACGCCTTCCCCGGCATCGTCACGGCCGTCACGCTCGGCGACGTGGCCGCCCAGGTCGAGATCCAGGCAGGTCCCCACCGCCTGGTCTCCCTGCTGACCCGCGAGGCCGTCGAGGAGCTCGGACTGGAGGTCGGCATGCAGGCCACCGCCCGCGTGAAGTCGACCAGCGTGCACATCGACCGCACCTGACCCCGGCGCGGCGCCGCCCGAGGCCGCCCCGCCCGCCCGCGCGAACCGCGCGTCCGCCCCTGTCCCACCACCGTTCGTCCCCACCCGCTCCGCCCGTCACGGCGCGGGTCATACCGCGCGGACCGGCACCCGGCCGGCCGCCGACCCGACCGAGGAGCACTTCCCATGCACGCGATCCTGAACGGCCGCCGCGCGGCCGCCGCCGCCCTGACCGCCGCCCTGCTCGTCCCGCTGTCCGCCTGCGGCGGCAACGACAAGAAGGACGACGCGGCCGCCACCCCGTCCGCCTCGGCCCCGGCCTCCGCCCCGGCCAAGTCCGCGAACCTCACCGTGCTCGCCGCCTCCTCCCTCACCGACGTCTTCAAGACGGCCGGCGCCGCCTACGAGAAGTCCCACCCGGGCACCAAGGTGACCTTCTCCTTCGCCGGCTCGCAGGAGCTCGCCGCGCAGGTCAAGCAGGGCTCCCCCGCCGACGCGCTGGTGACCGCCGACACCAAGACGATGGACGGCCTCAAGGCCGACACCGACGACGCCACGGTCATCGCGAAGAACCGCCTGGTCATCGCCACTGGCAAGGGCAACCCGTTCAAGATCGCCGAGCTCAAGGACCTCGCCGACTCCAAGATCAAGGTCGTCCTCGCGGCGCCCGAGGTCCCCGTCGGCCGCTACAGCAAGCAGATCCTCGACGCCCAGAAGATCGAGGTGAAGCCGGTCTCCCAGGAGCCGAACGTCCGCGCCGTCCTGAGCAAGGTCGAGCTCGGTGAGGCCGACGCCGGCCTGGTCTACAAGACCGACTCCGCCAAGTCCGGCGACAAGGTCGTCAACGTGGACATCCCGGACGACCAGAACGCCGTCGCCTCCTACCCGGCCGCCACGCTCAAGCAGTCCAAGAACGCCGAGGCCGCGGCCGCGTTCGTGGCCTGGCTGAGCACGCCCGAGGCGCAGAAGATCCTCCAGGACGCCGGCTTCCAGAAGCCGTAGTGCTCCGCGGGGGCTGCCCGGTCCGGGGGGACGGGCAGCCCCTTCGGCATACCCCCCGCCGACCGGCCGCAGCAGCGGCCCGGCAGCCCAGCAGCCCCGACCAGGAACGCCATGAGCAGACTCCGCACCCGCAACCGGCCCCCCGTGACCCTGGCGCTCCCCGCGCTGCTCGCCGTCGCGTTCCTGCTGCTGCCGCTGATCGGCATCCTCACCCGCACCGAGTGGGGCGAGCTCGCCGACCACCTGACCAGCCCCGGGGTCACCGAGGCCCTGCGGCTCTCCCTGCTGGTCTCCGCCTGGGCGCTCGGCCTCTCCCTGCTGCTCGGGGTGCCGCTGGCCTGGCTGCTGGCCCGGGTCGAGTTCAAGGGCAAGGCCTTCGTGCGCTCGCTGGTGCTGCTGCCGATGGTGCTGCCGCCGACCGTCGGAGGTGTCGCGCTGCTGCTGGGCTTCGGGCGGCGCGGACTGCTGGGACCCTGGCTGGAGGGCACCTTCGGCATCACCCTGCCCTTCCACACCTCCGGCGCCGTCGTGGCGGCCACGTTCGTCGCCATGCCCTTCCTGGTGATCAGCCTGGAGGGGGCGCTCGGCGGCCTCAAGCAGAGCTACGAGGAGACCGCCGCCTCCCTCGGGGCCCGGCCGGTCCGGGTGTTCTTCACCGTGACCCTCCCCATGGTGGCGCCGGGTCTGATCGCGGGCGCGGCGCTGACCTGGGCCCGGGCGCTGGGCGAGTTCGGCGCGACCATCACCTTCGCCGGGAACCTGCCCGGCACCACCCAGACCCTGCCGCTCCAGGTCTACCTGCTGCTCCAGGACCGCCCCGAGGCGGCCACCTCGGTGTCGCTGCTGCTGCTCGCCATCGCCATGGCCGTCCTGATCGGCCTGCGCGGCCGGTGGACCGGCACCCCGGCCGGCCGCAAGACCGGCGCGGCCGCCCCCGCCACCGCCCCCGCCTCCGACCGCACCTCCGCCTCCGCCTCCGCCTCCGCCGAGGAGCCGTCCGGCGGACCGGCCGGGGCCCCGTCTGCGGGGGCCGGGCCGGCCCCCGTGGACGACGGGCGCTGGCCCCTGCACGCCGAGGTCACCGGCTTCAACCGGCTGACCCTCGACGCCGAACCGGGCACCACCATCGCCGTGGTCGGCGAGAACGGCGCGGGCAAGACCACCCTGCTGCGCGCCCTCCTCGGCCTGACCCCGCGCGCCCACGCCGAACTCCGGCTCGGCGACACCGACGTCACCGCCCTGCCCCCGCACCGCCGCCAGGTCGCCTGGGTCCCGCAGGACGGGGCGCTGTTCCCGCACCTGAGCGCCCTCGCCAACACCGCGTACGGGCTGCGCGCCCGCCGGGTGCCGCGCGCCGAGGCCCGCCGGGAGGCGCAGGCCTGGCTGGACCGCCTCGGCGTCGGGCACCTCGCCCAGCGCAGGCCCGCCCAGCTGTCCGGCGGGCAGGCGCAGCGGGTGGCGCTGGCCCGGGCCCTGGCCGCCCGCCCCCGGCTGCTGCTGCTCGACGAGCCGCTGGCCGCCCTCGACCAGACGACCCGGGCGCACGTGCGGCACACCCTGCGCACGCACCTGGCCGGCTTCGGCGGGGTGTGCCTGATCGTCACGCACGACCCCGTCGAGGCGGTGTCGCTGGCCGACCGGGTGCTCGTGCTGGCCGACGGGCGGACCCTCCAGGACGCCCCGCCCGCCGAGGTCACCCGGCATCCGCGTTCCCCGTGGGTGGCCCGGATGCTGGGCCGCAACGCCTGGCCGGGCACCGCCTCCGCCGACGGGCTCGCGCTGGCGGGCGGCGGGCGGCTGGTGGTGGCGGAGCCGCTGCCGGAGGGCTCCGCGGCCCTCGCGATCATCGCCCCGGAGGCGGTGTCCGTCCACCGGGACCGCCCCACCGGCAGCCCCCGCAACGTCTGGCCGGGCACGATCCGGGAGGTGACCGCGGTCGGGAGCCGGCTGCGCGTGCTCGTCGGCTCGGCCGAGGCCCCCGACCTGGTCGCGGAGATCACCCCGGAGGCGGCGGCCGAGCTGGGCGTGGCCGACGGCGCGCCGGTCTGGACGAGCGTGAAGGCCACCGAGGTCACGCTCGTACGGCTCTAGGCCGGGTCCGGCCGCTCTAGGCGGGTCCGGACGCTCCTGGCCGGCGAAGTCAGCGGGCGAGCAGCGTGCGCGGGTCCCGCGGCCTGCCGGCCCGCTCCACCAGCAGCGGCAGCAGCCTCTGCCGCCACGTGTCGAGGTGGACCATGCCGCCGGACATCCCGCCGTGCGCGTACCGCTCCCGGTACACGTGCGGCGCCGGCTCGCCGTGGAGGTCGACCTCCACGAGTTCCTCGAACGTCGCCCGCAGGAGGGCGGCGACCGCCTCGGCCGACGGCGGGACGTCCGTACCGGACAGGGCGCCGCGCAGCGCCTCCCAGACGTGGGGGTCGCCGCGCAGACCCCATCGGACGGGTGGTGCCGGGTCGAAGAGTTCGGACATCTTCGCCGCGGCGGGTCGGTCATGTGCCATGGCGTCAGTCTCCCAGGTGCCGGGGGCCGGTGGCTCAGGGCCGCGGCGGGGCCACCGTCAGCCAGTCCCGGCCGGGCGCCGCGAAGGCGTCGGCGCCGAACAGGGTGCGGCCGGAGCGGGGTGCCGAGACGGTCAGCACCCCCTCGCCGCGCCCTGCGGTGAAGCGGGGTGCGCCGAGGGTGAGGACGGCCGCCTTCTTCCCGGTGGTACGGCGGAACTCGGCGAGGCGCCGCGCCAGCAGGGCGGTCTCCTTGCGGTCCAGGGTGTCCGGCGTGTACGGGAGAACGACGGCCAGCGCGGCCGTCCCCGGCTCCCGGGCGGCGGTGTCCAGGGCCTGGCCCAGGGCCCGCATCCGGGCCAGTCCGGCGCCCCGGTCGAGGGTGCGGCGGCCGGTGTCGAGCGGGACGAAGCGCACCCCGCGGTGCACGAAGGACGCCCGCTCGGTGCCGGTCAGCAGCAGTTCGGCGCCGCCGCGGTCCGGGTCCGCACCGGCCGCGAACCGCCAGGGCCGGGCCCCGGCCTGTGCGGGGGTGCCCACCACCGGGTCGGGCCGGACGGTGTCGGGGGCGGCCGGCCCGGTCGGCGGGGTGGTGGCGGTCAGGGTGTCCAGCAGCAGCCGGCCGGGGCGGGCGCCCGGGGCCGCCGAGAGGCGGGTGACGCGCAGGGGTTGTTCGGCGGTGGCGGGGACGGGCAGGCGCACCTCCCGCCAGCCGGTCCAGTCGGCGGCGGGCCCGCGCAGGGTCAGGGGCACCCCGTCGGCCCCCGCCAGCTCCACGGCGGGCCGGGCCCCGGAGCCGTCCCCGCCGACCCACAGGGACAGGGTGCGGGTCAGCTCCGGTACGGGCAGGGGGCGGGGCGGGGTCGCGGCCGCGCCGGCCCGCGCCTCCAGGGCGAGCCCGGGGCCGGGGTGGCCCACGGCGGGTGCGGCGCCCGGGCCGGTCCAGGCGGCGGCGTCCTCGAAGCCGGCCAGGGGCGCGGCCACCGAGCCGGCGCCGAGGGCCAGTTCGGCGGTGGCGCCGGTGGCCTTGACGGTGGCGGTCAGCCGGCCGGCGGCCTGCGGGACGAGGGCCGTGACGGTGAAGCCGCCCCGGCCGTCCTCGGTGACCCGCCAGCGGGTGCGGTCGTATCCCAGGGTCAGGTCGCGGGGCTCGACGGGGGCGGTGGCGCCCTGGGCGTCGTAGCCCGTCAGGACGAACCCGGCGCTGTCCCCCCGCCCTTCGAGCCCGATCCGCCCGGGCACGGCCCGGAGCCCGGCCAGCGGCCCGAGCACCTCCAGCCGCAGGACCCCTTCGGGCGCGCCCGCCCCGGCTCCGGGCGCGGGCGGCGCGTCGCCCGCCCGCACCCCTGGTACCGCCGTGTGGACGACGGCACCGGGGCCGCGGATACCCCGAAGCCCCGCCGCGGTCGCGGTCCGGGCGGCCGGCCCCTCCGCCGGGGGCTCCCCGGCCGTCGTGGCCCCGGACGTACCGCCCCCGGCCGCCGCCCCTGTGGCCGGTGCCTTCGCGGTGGACGGCCTTCCGGCCGTCGCCGGGCCGGCCGAGACGCGGACCACGGCCTGGCCGGGGCCGTCGGCGCGGTACACGCCGTCCTGCCCGATCCGGCCCCGGTCGGTGTGCCAGCCCGGGGTCGCGGTGGCGGGGGCGAGCGTGGTGTCGTACGCGGTGGCGGTGAGGGTGCGGGTCAGGCCGGGGAAGGTCCGGGTGGCGCCGCCGACCGCTTCGACGCGGAAGCCGGCGAGCGGGCCGGGTCCGGCCGGGGCGGTCAGGACGAGGCCGTTGGGCACGGGGCGCTGGTGCCCGTCGGAGGGGGAGTTCTCCAGGGTGAGGGCGGCCGCCCCGGGGTGGGCGGCGAGCAGGGTGGTGGAGCCGCCGCCGTCGAGGTTGAGGGCCT
>NZ_JBHVUQ010000212.1:0-11816 GCF_042884105.1 Streptomyces sp. NPDC058157 | reverse complement strand
GGCCCCGCCGGATCCGGCGGGGCCCCTCGCGCCTGCCCGCGCGCCTAGGCCAGCGGCGCCTTGGCGCGCAGCACCGTCAGGAACTCCCGCATCCAGGCGGAGTGGTCGGGCCAGGCGCGGGCGGAGACCAGGGTGCCGTCGACCACGGCCTCGGCGTCCCGGAACTCGGCGCCGGCGGCCCGCATGTCGGGCTCCAGCGCCGGGTACGCGGTGACCGTGCGCCCGCCGAGGGCCCCGCTCGCTGCGGTGATCAGCGGGCCGTGGCAGATCTGGGCGATGGGCTTGTCGGCCCCGGCGAAGGCGGCCAGGATCCTGCGCACCTCGGGGTCGTTGCGCAGGTACTCCGGGGCGCGCCCGCCCGGGACGACCACCGCCGCGTACTCCTCGGGGACCACCTCGGCGAAGGCCAGGTCGGCGGGCCAGGTGTAGCCGGGCTTCTCGGTGTAGGTGTCGAAGCCCTCCTCGAAATCGTGTACGACGAAGCGCAGCTTCTTGCGCGCGGGGGCCGCGATGTGGACCTCGTACCCCTCCTCCTGGAGCCGTTGGTAGGGGTAGAGGACCTCCAGGGACTCCGCCGCGTCACCGGTCACGATGAGGATCTTCACTGCCATGGGCTGCTCCAGGGGGCGCTGTCGACGGCCGGTCCGGCCGTCCGGGGCACCGCCTACCGTGCCCAGGGCCGCCTGCCGGGAAACCCGTGCGGCGTGCCTGTCCGACACGTGGTTTTAACCTGTTCGATACATGACAATGTGAGCCTCGCTTCGCCACCCGACACCCCGCCAACTGCCAGGGCGGGGACGGTGCTTGTGGAGAGGTATCCCCCACGTCATGAGAATCTCCCGTACGGCCCCCTGGGCCGCCGGCCTCGCGGCCGCCGCGCTGTTCCTCATACCGGCCACCGCCACGGCGGGCCCCCAGCGGACGGCGGCGGCTCCCCGCGCCGCGGCCGCCGCGACCAGCGTCGACGACTACTACGCGCCCGCCGCGGGCAAGACCGGCGCCGCGCTGAAGGCGGCGCTGCACGACATCATCAAGAACCAGTCCACGGTGACGTACGACGGCGTGTGGAACGCGCTGAAGGTCACCGACCAGGACCCGAACAACCCGAACAACGTCATCCTGGTGTACTCGGGCCGCTCCCAGTCCAAGAACACCAACGGCGGCGGGGTGAACGACTGGAACCGCGAGCACGTCTGGGCCAAGAGCCACGGCGACTTCGGCACGGCCACCGGCCCGGGCACCGACCTGCACCACCTGCGTCCCGAGGACGTCACGGTCAACAGCACCCGCGGCAACAAGGACTTCGACATGGGCGGCAGCCCGGTCGCCGAGGCCCCCGGCAGCTACACCGACGCCGACTCCTTCGAACCGCGGGACGCGGTCAAGGGCGACGTCGCGCGCATGCTGCTCTACATGGCCGTGCGCTACGAGGGCGGGGACGGCTTCCCCGACCTGGAGATGAACGACAAGGTCAACAACGGCACGGCCCCGCTGTTCGGCCGGATCAGCCTGCTGAAGCAGTGGAACCAGATGGACCCGCCGGACGCCTTCGAGAAGCGGCGCAACCAGGTCATCTTCGACACCTACCAGCACAACCGCAACCCGTTCATCGACCACCCGGAGTGGGTCAACTCCATCTGGTAGCCGCCCCGGTGGGTCCGCCGGCTACTTGACGTAGATCTCGTCGAGGGTGTCGACGACCCCCGCCGCGTCCAGGTGGTAGCGGAAGGGGAGGCCCTTGTCGGGGTGGGTGTCGAGCCAGCCGGTCAGCTCACTGGTGGAGATGGGCTTGCCCATCACCTCCGAGGGGAGGATCGGCGCCGTCGCGGTGATCTTGGCCTTCTCGGAGATCGGGAGGTAGGTCCACGGGCCCGACGGTTCGAAGCGCCCGGGGCAGCCGTACGTGCCGTGCTGGACCACGAGGCTAGTCATCCCGCCCTCGGGCGTGTAGCGCTGCACGGCGATCGTGTCGGGCGAGACCGGCATCCTGTGGTCCGGGCCGCAGACCGGCGCGGAGGGCGGGGCCGGGGCGGGGGGATTCTTCCCCGCCGAGGTGGCGGACGCCGAGGACTTGGGCGCCGCGCCGGTCTTCGAGGGGGCGGGCACGGGGCTCGTGGCGGTGGGCGCGGCCGGTGCGGCCGCGCTGGGCTTCGCGTCCGGCGCGGCGGCCTGGTCGTCCCCGTTCTGACAGGCGCTCAGCGCCAGCATCCCGCACACCGCGAGGACGGCCGCGGCCGCCTGCCCCCGTACCGTTCCCATGGTCTTCTCCCTCTGCGCGTTCCGGCGTCGGGCCAGACCGTAGCCGCAGGGAACCGGCCGCGGCGACGGCCGGATCCGGTTCGTCACCGGGCCGGGATCGGCTTGTTGCGGAGCGAAGACCTCCGGCTCCGCGCGGCGGACGCCCGCGACCGCTCAGCGGTCACCGATCAAGGGGCGCCGGTCAGGGGGCCAGGCGCTGGGCGAGGGCCTGGAAATCGGTCCAGGGGGCCTGCGGCGGGCGCGGGTCCCAGAGCTTCTGGGAGAGCGCCGCCAGGGGCATCCGGATGCCGGCGGCCACCTGGGCGGGGGTCTGGGAGGCCGCCAGGTCGCACCAGACGGCGAGGCGGGCGCCGAGGATCCGGGCGTCGTACGAGGCCGGGACGGGGGCCGTGCCGCGCAGGACGAGCGGGGTCCACTGCTCGTAGATCCGCTTGCCGGTGGGGTAGGTGAACTGGTTCGGCTCGCCCAGCACGTAGTAGAGGTACTCGTCGTTGAGGTTGACCACCTCGCGGCCCGCGGCCAGGTACTCCGTCGGCGGCCGGGCCCCGTACTCCTTGCCGGTCCAGTACTCGGCCTGGATGTCCGGGGCGGCCTGGGCGGCCCCGCCCTTGAAGATCCCGTCGTTCCACGCCTTGAGGGCCTTGCCCGACGGACGGACCACCGCCGCCCGGTCGTTCAGCCAGCCCGTCGCCAGGTCCTGCACCCGGGCCGTGGCCCCGTAGCGGGCCCGTGCGGCACTCGCGAGCCGCGGGAAGGAGGCCTGCGGGTCCTTGACGACCAGGGCCTGGTACTCGTCGGCGCCCAGGTGCCAGGCACCGGCGGGGAACAGCGGCAGGTACTCGCGCAGCAGGTCGTCCACGAGCCTGGCGGACGCCGGGTTCGCTATGTCCACCGCTCCCTTGACGGCCCGGCCCGCGGCGTCGCGCAGCTGGAGCTCCGGGTGGGCGCGCAGGACGGCACCGAGGTGGCCGGGCGAGTCGATCTCGGGGACGACCTCGATGTGCAGCCGGGCGGCGAGGGCGGTGATCTCCCGGACGTCGGCCTTGGTGAGGTGCGGGGTGGAGACGATCTCGGGGTGGGTGTCCGACTCGATCCGGAAGGCCTGGTCGTCGGAGAAGTGCAGGCCGAGCTGGTTGAGCTTGAGGTCGGCCATCTCGCGCAGCCGGTCCTCTATCCAGGCGGGGGTGAAGTTCTTGCGGGCGATGTCGAGGTTGAGCCCGCGCTGCGGTTTGGCCGGGGCGTCCTTCACCGTGCCCTCGGGGGCCGAACCGGAGCCGCGTATCTCCTGTTTGAGGGTGCGGGTGCCGTAGAAGACGCCCGCCTCGTCGGGGCCGGTGACGGTCACCCGGCCGCCCTCGACGGTGAGGGTGTACGACTCGGGCGCGCCGGAGCCCTTCGCACCCAGGGCGAGCCGCACGTCGCCGGGCCCCTGCTGGTCCGACTCGGCGTACCCGAGGTGGAGTTCACCGGCCAGCAGCCGGCCCTCGTCGGCGAGGGCGGCACTGTCGGCGGGTGCGACGAGGACCCGCGCGGCGGGGGTGGGCTTCCAGCCGGGGCCCCGGGCGGGCGTGTGCTCCCGTACGGACGGGACGGTGCGCGGGGCCGTGGACAGCGGGTACGAGGAGGCCGGCGGCGGGGTCGGGGTGGCGGAGGTGCCGGGGGCCGGGGTCGTGGCGCCGCGCGGGGCGGTGGCGCGGGGAGCGGCGCCGTGCTCCTCGGCCCCGGCGGAGCACGCCGGTACGGCGAAGGAGACCAGGGCGGCGGCCGCTGCCGTCGCGATGGTCCGTCCTCTTCGGAGCCTTCTGTTCGTCTGCCGCATGATGCACCGGTCCCCCGTACCAAGTTGGCACGGGGGACGGATGTGCGCGACCCGGGGCGGAAGGGGGATGCCCGGGGCCGGGCGGACTCAGGCGCGGGCGAGGGCTTCCAGGGCGGCCTCGCCGAAGCCGTGGTCCTGCTCGGGGGCGCCGCCGCCGATGCCCACGGCCCCGACGAGGTGGCCGTCGCGGTGGACCGGGAGGCCGCCCGCGATGAACAGCAGCGGCCGGTCGAGGGCGGTGGGCAGGGAGTGGAAGGGGCCGCCGGGCAGGACGGCCTCGGTCAGGGCGGCGGTGGGGGCGTTCAGCTGGAGGGCCGTGTAGGCCTTGCGGGTGCTGGTCTCGCCGGAGATCCGGACGGCCCGGTCGTCGCGGCGGAAGGCCAGCGGGTGGCCGCCCGCGTCCAGGACGGTGACGCTGACCGCGACCCCGGCCGCCTCGGCGGCGGTGCGGGCGGCGGTGACGAGCAGTTCGGCGTCCTCGGTGGTCAGCGGGGAGACGGCGGTGCGGGTGGTGGTGCGGGACATGGCGGTGTGCTCCTGTTGCGGCGGAAGGAAAGGGGAATCCGGGGGGAATCGGGGGAATCGGTGCGCGTCAGTGGTGGGCGGGTGCGGGAGTGGCCGAGGGGGCCGCGGCCGCGACGACGCGGCTCCCGGCCGCCGCGCGGCGGTCCGTACGGCGTTCCAGCGCGCCGGAGACCAGGGCCAGGACCAGGGCGGAGGCGGCGAGGGCGGCGCCGACCCAGTTCGGGGCGGTCCAGCCGAAGCCGGCGCTGATGACCAGGCCGCCGAGCCAGGCGGCGAGGGCGTTGCCCAGGTTGAAGGCGCCGATGTTGACGGCGGAGGCCAGCGTGGGGGCGCCGGAGGCCTGGTCGAGCACCCGCTTCTGCAGCGGCGGCACGGTGGCGAAGCCGAGGGCGCCGATGAGGGTGAGGGTGGCGGCGGCTCCCGCCTTGCTGTGGGCCGTGAGGGTGAAGGCGGCCAGCACGAGGGCCAGGGCGCCGAGGGAGACGTACAGCATCGGCATCAGCGCCCGGTCGGCGAACCGGCCGCCGACGAGGTTGCCGGCGACCATGCCCAGGCCGAAGAGGACCAGCAGCCAGGTCACGGAGGTGCCGGCGAAGCCGGCGACGTTCGTGAGCATCGGGGTGATGTAGGTGACCGCCGCGAAGACGCCGCCGAAGCCGAGGACGGTCATGGCCATCGCGAGCAGCACCTGGACGTTGCGGAAGGCGGCCAGTTCGTGGCGGATCCGCACGCCCTCGGGGCGGGGCAGTTCGGGAACCAGCCGGGCGATGCCCAGCAGACCGACGACCCCGAGGGCGGCGACGACCAGGAAGGTGACGCGCCAGCCGAGGTGCTGGCCGACGAGGGTGCCGAGCGGGACGCCGACCACGTTGGCCACGGTCAGGCCGGTGAACATCATGGCGATGGCTCCGGCCTTGCGCTCGGGCGCCACGAGTCCGGCGGCGACGACCGCCCCGATCCCGAAGAAGGCGCCGTGGGCGAGCGAGGCGACGACCCGGCCGGCCAGCATCACCCCGAAGGCGGGGGCGAGTGCGGAGAGCACGTTGCCGACGACGAACAGGGCCATGAGCAGCATCAGCATCCGCTTGCGGGGGACGCGGGTGCCGAGGACGGTCATCACGGGGGCCCCGAGGACCACGCCGAGGGCGTATCCGGTGACGAGGAGGCCCGCGGTCGGGATCGAGACGCCGTACCCGGCGGCGACCTCGGGCAGCAGGCCCATGATCACGAACTCGGTGGTGCCGATCCCGAAGGCTCCGATGGCGAGGGCGAGGAGCGCGAGAGGCATGACGTGCGGCCTTTCGGGGGTGGGGGGTCAGTGCGGGGGCGCGAACGGCCAGGACCTTGCGCCAGCCGTTTACAGTCGTCCACATTAATTGCAGACGCGTGATAATTGCAAGCGCGGGCTATTGCGCGGGTCGCCTATCCTGGGCGGTACGCGCACGCGCACGCGGTACGCGTACGGCTTGACGACGGAGGACCCCATGACCGCCACGGACAGCGCCCCGGCCCCCCTCGCCCAGGGCTGGTGCGCCCTCTCCCTCCTCCACGGCCGGATCGAGGCGCACCTGGAGCGGGCCCTGCAGGCGGGCCACGGGCTGAGCGTGCGCGAGTACTCGCTGCTGGACGTGCTCAGCCGCCAGCACGACGGCCCGGGCGGGCACCTGCGGATGCACCAGGTCGCCGAGTCCGTGGTGCTCAGCCAGAGCGCGACGACCCGGCTGGTCAGCAGACTGGAGGACCGGGGCCTGCTCAACCGCTACCTGTGCGACACCGACCGGCGCGGCATCTACACCGACGTCAGCCAGGCGGGCCTCGACCTCCTGGCCGAGGCCCGTCCCACCAACGCCGCCGCCCTGCGCGAGGCCCTCGACGAGGCGGCCGGCCGCCCGGAACTGGCCCCGCTGGTCACCGCGGTCGAGAACCTGCGCGCCTAGGGGGTGTTGCGCCGGGGTTTTCGTCCGGTCGGCGGCTTACGGCGCGCGCGGACCGGCTGCCAGGGTGAGGGGCGGTCCGGCGAACCGAGCGTGTTGGAGGATGACGCATGCCCCTGGAGAACTACGGAGTGCTGGCCGCGCGGGCCGTCGAACGGCACCGTGAGGGCGGCACGAACTCACCGCACTACGAGGTCCACCTCCTCGACGACGCCGGCACCCACTACCGGGCCGCCGTCAACGTCCGCTCCAAGGTCGCGCCGCACGAGCTGATGTACGTGGTCGTGGACGACTTCCGCCATCCGCTGACGCAGCGGCTCCCGGCGGCGGGCAGCGGCTGGAAGCACCTGGACTCCGCGGCCGGCGGTGCGGCCCTCGACTTCGTCCGCGGCAACCTCTTCGACCCCGCCGCCATGCGGGTGCTGCCCCCGGACCTGCCCGGCGTCGACAACGACCTGTCCGACCTGTTCGACCACTACGTCCAGCGCGCGATCGCGGACCGGTCGATCGCCCTGTACGTCTTCGGGGACCGCTTCGGCCCGGAGCCGGGCGCGAAGGACTCGGAGTTCGGCTTCGAGCCCTCCGACGGCGTGCACGAGATCCACATGAACCAGGGCAACAGCATGGGGTTCGAGCCGCAGGACGGGGTCTGGCAGGACGGCGGTCTGCTCTTCCACCTGCCCGCGGACGACCGGTGGGTCGCGGTGTTCCTCGCCTTCCAGTCCCAGAAGTGGCACACCGACCCCGTCACCGGCCACACGATCCCCGGCTCCCCGGAACGCCTGGCCGGCGCCGACGCACCCCTGACGATCGTCGCCGCCCTGGTCAACCCGGCCGGACCGGCACCGGCGGCCGGGACCGTGACGCTGCTGAACACCTCCGCCGGCCCCGTGGACCTCACCGGCTGGCGTCTGGTCGACGAGGGCGGGCACCCGCTCCCGCTGCCCGCCCGGCAGCTGGGGGCGGGCGCCACGCTCGCCGTCGACGCCGGCGGGGGCGACGGCTTCCGGCTCGGCGACCAGGGCGGCACCATCAGCCTCTGGGACCCCTCGGGCCTCAAGGTGCACGGCGTCGCCTACACCGCCGGGCAGGCCTCCGCCGAGGGCCGGACGATCGCCTTCTGACCGGGGGCTACCCCTTCGAGGGAGGCGGGCTCGGGAAGGCCGTCGGCTGCCCGGCGCCCGAGCCGTGGGAGGGTACGGCCGAGCCCTGGGCCGGGGCGTGCGTGGCCGGCGGTGTCGGCTGCGCCGGACGGCCCGAGGGCGGCGGCGGGCTCGGAGTCGGCGTGGCGCGGGGGCCCGGGCTCTGTGACGGCGGCACCGACGGCACCGCCGAGGGCGACGGGCTGAGCGGCGGACTCGGCGTCGGCGTAGGGACCGGGGTGAGCTCCGGCGGCGCGGCGGGCGGGGCCGGGCGGACCGGCGCCTCGTCGGGGCCGAGGACCAGGTAGCCGGCCAGGGCCGCCGCAGCCAGCCCGGAGAGGCCCGCGAAGGCCCAGGCCGAGCGGCGCAGCAGGACCCGGCGCGCCGCGAGGTGCGGGCCGGGCGGGTCGGCCGGGCGCAGCGAGCGCACGGTCACCTCCTCGGCCCGGGCCTGCAGGGCCTCCCGGAGCCGGCGCTCCACGGGGCGTTCGGCGGTCATACCCGTCCTTCCAGGATCCGTTCCAACGCGTCCAGGGCGCGGCTGGCGTTCGACTTCACCGAGCCCCGGCTGATGCCGAGGGTCTCGGCGATCTCCGCCTCGCTGAGGTCGGCCCAGTACCGGAGCACCAGCACCTGGCGGCGGCGCGGGGTCAGCCGGCCCAGCGCCGCCAGGACCTCGCGGTGGGCCTCGTCCAGGACGACGGAGGCCTCGGCGGAGGGCACGTCGGCCGTGACCGGGGGAACCCAGGAGCGGGCGGTGCGGCGGCGGCGCAGCACCGAGCGCGCGGTGTTCACCACCGCGGTGCGCAGGTAGCCGAGCGCGTTGTCCACCTCCGCTGTCTGCTCCCCGTAGCGGCGGTAGAGGGCGGTGAAGGCATCCTGGACCACGTCCTCGGCGGTGCCCAGGTCGTCGACGAGGAGCACCGCGAGCCGGACCATGGACAGCCGGTGGGCGTGGTAGAGCTCGCTGACGGTCGGCGCGGGCGCGGTGTCGCCCGGGTCCCGGCCGGCCGTGCCGTAGGTGTACGGGTAGGGGCGCGCGCCGGGGCCGGCCGGCGGGGCGGGGGTCGTTTCGCGGCGGGTGAGCCACCGCCACAGGCCCCGCCACGCCCGGGGGGAAACGGGCGTGGCGGGGCCGGCGGACGGTGCGAGTGCGAGCACGGGGTTCCTCAGTTGCCGGCGCGGCGCCGCACGGTGTAGAGGGCTCCGGCGCCGACGGCGACGAGCCCGGCCGCTCCGGCGCCGAGGGCGACGGTGGTCGCCGAGGACCCAGTATGCGCGAGCTCGGAGCCCTCGCCGGAGGCGGGCGCCGCCGACGGCTGCGCGCTGCCGGGCTGGGAGACGGACGGGCTGGGCTTGGCGCCGCCGCCGGGCTGCGACGGCACGGCCGAGGGCTGGCCGCTGCCACCGCCGGGGTGGGTCGGGACCGGGCTCGGCTTGGCGCTGCCGCCGGGGTACGAAGGCACCGCGGTGGGCCGGCCGCCCGCCGGCTGCGAGGGGACCGGGTGCGGCGCCGGCGAGGCGGACGGCGGGGCCGGCGTGGGAGAAGCCCCCTGCGCGGCGAAGGCCGGCCCGCCGAGGGCGACGACCGCCCCGGCGGCGGCAGCGACGACGGCCGCCCGGCGGGCGGACTGGGGAAGGCGCTTCAGGTTCTTCACGGTGCATCTCCACGGTCGGTCGGAGGGCGCGGAACTTCGCCCTTCACCCCCGCACGACGCGCGACCGGCCGATCGGTTGCCGCCGTTCCCGAAAAACTTTTCGCGCCGTCCGTCAGGGGCGCGGTGGCGGCCACGGGACCTCGGCCAGCAGGGGCAGCAGGGTCTGCTCCTCGTGGTCGAGATGGGCCGTCAGCTCGGCCGTCATCCGGGCCAGGCCGGCGCGGAACCGTTCGGGGTCGGCGATCTCCAGCCCGGCCAGCAGGGTGGCGAGCTCCTCCTGGATCCGGGCGAGCGTGCGGTGTTCCTCCCGAAGCTCCTCGAACGTGCCCGCCAGGTGCGGGTGGTGGGCGAGTGCCCCGGGGAAGACGTGCCCGTCCTCGCCCGCGTGGTGGAAGGCGAGGGCCTGGCAGAAGGCCAGGCAGCGCTGGCGGATCTGGAGTCCGAGCCCGGGCGCGGGGGGCCGGCCCGGTCCGGTGTGGGCGGCGCGGGCCGCGAAGTGGGCCTCGGTCTCGGCGCTCACGTGGCCGAGCTGGGCCCGTAGCCAGGTGTGGACCTCCAGGATCTTGTCGGCCAGGGTGCGGACCTCGCCCGGGGGCCGCCATCCGTCGGGGGCGGCCGGTTCCAGGACGACGACGGGCAGGAGGCGGTGGGCGCGCGCCTGGTACCCGGCGAATCCGGGGGCCGTGCGCAGGACTTCCGCGAAGAGTTCCTCACGCCGGTCCCCTTCGGCGGGGACGGCGAGGGCCTCGAAGGCGTCGGCCCCCAGTTCCACGCGCACCTGGGGATGGGCGAGGAGGTTGTGGTACCAGGCGGGGTGGCGGGGTGCTCCGAGGTGGGAACCCACCACCAGCAGGGCACCGCCGTGGCGGACGTAGCCGAGCGGGGTGGTGTGCCGGGCGCCGGAGCGGGCGCCGGTGGTGGTGAGCAGGAGCAGGTCGGCGCCTTCGAAGGGGCCGCCGACCTTGCCCCGGCGGGTGCGGAACTCCTCGATGACGGACTGGTTGAAGGAACGGGGCGTGGGCACGGATGGGTCTCCAGGCAGGGCTGGGCACGCCTGCCGACGCCCCTGGGGGCGTGGGTGCGGCGTACGCGGGAACGCGCGGGTGCGCGGGGAGGAAGAGGCGCTGCGGCACGGGGGCCGGAGCGCGGCGCGGAGCCGCGTGGACGGCTGCGGCGGGTCAACTACGGGGCGTGGATGGCCTGTTCATGGCGGTCCCCTGAAGTGAAGGGTGTTTCGCCCGCTCTCCGGCCGGCCCACTGCTCTGTGGCCGGAGTCACGCGACACCGTCCGCCATTAGACGCGTCCGGCGCGGCCGTGTCAACGCCGGTGATCTTGGGCGAGGGTGCGCAGGGCCCGGCCCAGCAGGGCGATGCCCTCCTCGGTCTCGGCGGCCGAGCCGGCCGCGTAGCCGAGGATCAGGCCGGGCGGGCCGGGGGCCAGCCGGTGCCAGGACAGGGGGTGGGTCTTGACTCCGAGGGCCAGTGCGGCGGTGGCCAGGGCCGTGTCGGGGAAGTCGGCGCCCTCGAAGGTGACCATCAGGTGCAGGCCCGCCGCGGCGCCGTGCACGCGGGCGCCGGGGAGGTGGCGGGCGATCGCGCCGAGCATGGCGTCCCTGCGGCGGCGGTGGCGGCGGCGGACGAAGCGCAGGTGGCGTTCCAGTTCGCCCGAGTCCATCAGCCGGGCGAGCACGAGCTGGGCCAGGACCGGGTTGCCGAGGTCGGCGTGGCGCTTGGCCTCCACCACCTCGTCGCGCAGCCGGCGCGGGACCAGCAGCCAGCCCAGCCGCAGCGCGGGCGCGAGCAGTTTGGAGACGCTGCCCGCGTAGGCGACCGACTCCGGGGCCAGGGTCCGCAGCGCGGGCACGGGGGCGCGGTCGTAGCGGTGTTCGGCGTCGTAGTCGTCCTCCAGGACGAGCCCGCCGTCCGCCGCCCAGGCCAGCAGCTCCCGGCGGCGCTCGCCGTCGAGCACCACCCCGGTCGGGAACTGGTGCGCCGGGGTCAGCAGGACCGCCCCGGCGCCGCTGGCCCGCAGCGCGGCCACGTCGAGGCCCGCCGCGTCCACCGGCACCCCCACGGTGTCCAGCCCGCCGTGCTCCAGCTGCTGGCGGGCCCCGAGCGAACCGGGGTCCTCCACCGCCACCCGGCGCACGCCCGCGCCGGGCAGGAGCCCCGCGAGCAGCGAGAGGGCCTGGGCGACCCCGGCGACGACCACCACCTCACCGGGGTCGGCCCGCACGCCCCGGTTGCGGGCCAGCCATCCGGCGACGGCCGCGCGCAGGGCGGGCGCGCCCTGCGGGTCCCCGTAGCCGAAGTCGGCGGCGGTGAGGGCGGCGAGCACCTGCCGCTCGGCCTGGAGCCAGGCGGTGCGCGGGAAGGCGGTGAGGTCGGGTACGCCGGGCGAGAGGTCGATCCGGCAGGGCACGGCGCGCAGCGCGTCGACCGGGCCGCCGCGCGGGGCGGGGGCGGCCGGGGCGGCGGG
>NZ_JBHVUQ010000211.1:322-11913 GCF_042884105.1 Streptomyces sp. NPDC058157 | reverse complement strand
GCAGGAGGCTGCGCTGGAGGGCCAGCGCCAGGTTGTGCTCCCGGGTGTAGCGGCGGGCGTTGTCCACGCACAGCGCCGCCCGGGCGGCGAGTTCCCCGGCGAGCCGGACGTCGTCGTCCCCGAACGGGGCCGGGTCCTGCGCGCGGTAGAAGCCCGCGATGCCCAGCAGCACCCCGCGGGCGAGCAGCGGGACCACGATGAGGGAGTGCACGCCGTGCGCCAGGAGCCGCCGGGCCCGCCGCGGGTCCTGGGCGATCCAGCCCGCGGCGGAGCCCAGCTCGGGCTCCAGGACGGGGTGCCCGCCGGTCAGGCAGCGCATGTGGGGGGTGCCGGGGAGCAGCTCCACGTGCTGTCCGGCCGGGTAGAAGGGGCAGTCGTCGCGGATCCCGTGGACCACCGTGCGGTGCAGCTCGGCCCCCGGGTCGGCCGACTCCTCGCCGTGCAGGACGGACTCGGGCAGGTCGACGGTGACGTAGTCGGCCAGCCGCGGGACCGCCGTCTCGGCGAGCTCCAGGGCGGTGCGGGCCACGTCCAGGGTGGTGCCGATGAGGGTGCTGGCCTCGGCCAGCAGTTCCAGGCGCCGCCGGGCCGCGACGGCGTACTTGCCCACCTCCGGCTCGCCGACCAGCACCAGGCCGCGGAAGACCGGGGCCGGGGGCCGGTGCGGGGCCGGGGGCGCGGGGTGGGGCTGCGGCGGGCCGGCGCCGATGACGGCCTCGACGACCATGCCGTCCACGCCGGTGCCGCTGGTGAGGGGGCGGCTGAGCAGGGTGGCCTCGCCGCCGTGGGGGAGGGCCACGCCGAAGGCGCCCCGGCGGGCCGCGGAGATCAGCTCGGTGGCCCGCTCCCGCAGGACCGCCCGGTCGTGCGGGTCCAGGCCGGGGGCGGCGGGGCCGGGCGTCGCGTCCGCCCCGTCCGCGGCGCCGGGGCCGGCCGGGGCCGTCGTCCGGGCGAGCCGTTCGGCGTCGAGGTAGGTGTGCAGCAGGCCGCGTTCGCGCTCCGCGCTCTGGGCCATCAGCCGCCGCTCGATCGCGGCGACCGCGCGGCCCAGCAGGACCGGCAGTTCGGGGTTCTCGTAGGCGTAGGGGTAGCCGAAGCAGAGCACGCCGACGATGTGCCCGCTGAGCTGGTCGCGGACGGGGGCGGCGCAGCAGGCGTTCGACTGGGCGCGCTCGGCGAAGTGCTCGGCGCGGAAGACCTGCACGGGGCGGCGTTCGGCCAGGGCGAGGCCGATGCCGTTGGTCCCGCCGTACCGCTCGGCGAAGACGAAGCCGGGCTGCGTCTGGATGGGGGGCAGGCTGCGGGCCAGGGAGGGCTCGCCGAAGCGGCGTTGCAGGACCATGCCGTCCGCGTCGGTGACGGAGATGTTCATCCGGCTGCCGGAGAACCGGTTCTGCAGCTCGTCGAGGACCGGTCCGGCGGCCCGGGCGAGCCGGCTGTCGGGATCGAAGTCCTCCTGGTAGGGGAGGTCGGCCTGGTCGGGGGAGAGCCCGAGCAGCCGGCAGCGCAGCCAGGAGTCCAGGATGGGGCCGCGCACCCCGCCCTCCACCGGCTCGCCCCCCAGGAACCGCTCACGGGAGCGTGCGGGGCCGGTCTGCTCTCCCGTGACCCCCATCTGCATCACTTCCCCTTGCCGGGGTGAACCGGCGGCGTCGGGACGATCGCTCTGGTCCGTGCGGTGAAACTTCAATCAGTGCGATTTGAGTATATTCCGGGAGTTTTCCCTCTTCACAGGACGGCGACCGGATTGACCGGCGACCCCGTGCCGCCGGGGACGTTCAGCGGGCTCACGACGAGCAGGAACGCGTACCGTCCCGTTCCGGCGCACGCCGCCGACAGCCCCTCCAGGTCCAGGTTGTCCAGCAGGGGCACCCCCATGGCCGTCAGGGCGAGGGTGTGGACCGGCGAGTGCACGCCCTCGACCGGAGAGGGGCGCAGGTCGCCGTCCCCGTCCGAGCCCAGCAGGCTGATCCCCCGCCCGGCCAGCAGGGGCACCGCGTCCACGTGGAACCCCGCGCTCGCCCCGTCCAGGTCCCACGGGCCCAGCTCCCGGCGGCGCCGGAAGCGGCCCGTGCGCAGCAGCACCGCGCAGCCCTCGTCGATCTCCGCGCCGAGCGCCCGTTCCGCCGCCAGCACGTCGTCCGCCCGCACCGCCCGCCCGGGCTCCAGCCAGCCGGTCCCCAGGACGGCGGGCAGGTCCAGCAGCACGCCCCTGGTGACGAGCGGGCCCAGGGCGGCCACCGAACCGAACCGGGCGCCGCCCGAGCCGACGGCGTCCCGGGCCGGACGGCCCCCGTAGAGCTCCCCCCGGTAGGCGATGTGGCACAGCGCGTCGAGGTGGCTGACGGACTTCCCGTGGTAGTCGGCGCCGAGGAAGTCCTTGTGGGCGGAGGGCTCCGGGGACTCCACGTCGCCCAGGTCGGTCATGTGGTGCAGGGCCGGCCGCGGGTTGTCCGGGGAGGGGCGGGTGTCCCACGGCCGCCCGAGCGGCACGGCCACGCCGTCGCGGACCAGGGCGGCCGCCCGGAGCACGTGGGCGGGGGTGACCCGGTTCCAGGCGCCCCGGGCGGCCGGCTCCCAGCGGCCCCAGGTCCGGACCTCGGCGAACAGGGCGTCGAACTCCTCCCGGGAGACCCGGGGGACCTGGGCGGGGTCGGTGCTCATACGGGGCGCTCCGGTGTCGCGGGGGCCGGCCGGCGGGCCGTCCCCGCATCCCTACCCCCTGCGCCGGGCCCCCGGACGGCGCCCCGGCCCGACGCGCCGCACGAAGTGGCGGCCGTACGCCCGGGCGGGGCAGGCTGGACTCATGAGAGCGCCCTGGCGCTCGCCCCCGGAACCGGGAGCCGGCGGCCACCACCAGTTCCTCTTCACCCTCGCGCAGGGACTCCCCTTCGCGATCGCCCTCGTGGTGCTCGTCGTCGAACTCACCCCCGCACACCTCGTGTACACCGGCCCGCTGCTGGTCGCCACCCCCGCGCTCGCGGCGGTCACCCTCGGCCCCGCCGGCACGCTCGCCGCGGCCGGACTGGCCCTCGGCGTCAGCGTCGTCACCGCCACGTACAACCACGCCTGGGGCGGCCAGCAGGTCTACACGAACCTCCTCGCCCTCGTCCTGGTGACCACGGCCAGCTTCATGACCAGCCGCGCCGTCCGCACCCGCCGCGACCACGAGCTGGGCCAGGTCCGCCGGATCGCCGAGGCCGCCCAGGAGGTCCTGCTGCGGCCCGTCCCCGCCCGGCTGGGCCCCGTACGCGCCGCCAGCATGTACCTGGCCGCCGAGAAGGGCGCGCAGATCGGCGGCGACCTCTACGACGCCGTCCAGACCCGGTACGGGGTCCGGCTGATCGTCGGGGACGTCCGCGGCAAGGGGCTGCCCGCCGTGCGCGCCGCCGCCGTCGTCCTGGGCGCCTTCCGGGAGTCCGTGCACTACGAGGACGACCTGGTGGAGGTCGTCCGGCACTGCGGCGCGGCCCTGCGCCGGGACGCCGGCACCCCGGGCGCGGGCCTGGCCGGCGGCGACGAGGTCCTCCTGGAGGGCTTCGTGACCGCGGTCGTGGCCCAGATCCCCGACAGCCTCCACGTGCAGGTCGTCAACCGGGGCCACCCGCCCCCGCTGCTGCTGCGCGACGGCGAGGTCCGCCCGCTGGTGCCCGCCCTCCCGCTGCCGCCGCTCGGCCTGGAGGAGTTCATCGCCGGCCCGCCGGGGCGGACGGAGAGCTATCCGTTCCTGCCCGGGGACCGGCTGCTGCTGCACACCGACGGGGTCCTGGAGGCCCGTGACGGCGAGGACGCCTTCTTCGACCTCACCGGGGCCATGGAGGCACTGTGCGACCGCACCCGGCAGTCCTTCCTGGAGGGCCTGCGCGGGGCGCTGCTGCGCCATGCCCGCGGCCGGCTGGCCGACGACGTGGCGGTCGTCCTCGTGGACCGGCTCGACTGAGCTCCGGCTCCGGCTGTTAACCCGCCGTCCGCGCGGTTGTCAAGTCCCGACTTTCCGGAACGTGACCCTCCCGTGCCCGCTGGGGCTTACTTGAGGCACGGAAAGGAAACGAGGAAACAGGAAAGAGAGGGAAAGCCTCCCCGGAGGAATTCCCGATCGAATCCCCTCACCCCCTCACCGCACCGCCCCGAATTCCGGGGCACCCCAATCAACGGAATGCACAGTCAGGAGAAAGTCATGAACCGCAAGTTTGACACCACCGGCACCGTCCGCCCGCAGCGCCGGGGATTCCGTCTCGCCACCCTGGCGGCCGCGGCGGCCATCGTCACCGGAGGCGTCGTGCTCCCGGCCTCGGCGGCCATGGCGGCCCCCGCTCCGGCCCACGTGGTCACCGCCTTCCCCAACGGCGGCGGCAAGGGCGGGGACGGCGGCGACGGCGGCGGCGGCCTGATCGGCGGCGGCGGTGGCTCCGGTGGCTCCGGCGGCGGCAGCGTCTTCGGTACCGGCGGCGACGGCGGCAAGGGCGGCAACGGCGGTAACGGCATCCTCTCCGGCGGTGGCGGCGGCGGTGGCGGCGGTGGCGGCGACGGCTTCATCGGCGGCAACGGCGGCGGCGGCGGCAAGGGCGGCTCCGGCCTCTTCGGCGGGAACGGCGGCGGCGGCGGTGGCGGCGGCGACGGCGTCCTCAAGGGCGGCAACGGCGGCAAGGGCGGCACCGGCGGCCTCGGCATCTTCGGCGGCCTCGGCGGCGGTGGCGGCACCGGCGGCGGAAGCATCTTCTGACCGGCGCCCGGCATGACGGGGTGGAGGCCCTCGGACCTCCACCCCACCCCCCTCACCTTCTCGATCCCCTCCCCATCCTCTGACTCGAACGTTCTCTGAAACGGAGAAACCCCCATGTTCACCATCCCCTTCCAGCGTCCGCTCATCCTGGCCGCGGCCTCCCTGGCCCTCGTCACCGGTACGGCCTGCGCCGCGCAGGCGGCGGTGTCCCACACCCCGCAGGCCACCAGCGCCTCGGCCCCGGCCCTGCGGACCTCGGACTGCGCCCTGGGCGGACTGGGCGGCGAAGGCGGCAAGGGCGGCGAGGGCGGCAAGGGTGGTCAGCCCGGCCAGCCGGGCGAGCCCGGCAAGCCCGGTGGAACGGCTTGCCTCGGCTTCTCCGACCTGCCCGACAAGCCCAAGTCGGAACTGACCGTCGTGGACAAGGTGCGCATCGTGCTCACGGTGATGGCGGCCGACGACTCCAAGGACATGACGAACAAGATCGCCGACAAGTACAAGATCAGCACCGAGCAGATCGACACCTGGAAGAAGCAGTACCAGGACGGCGACTGGTTCGCCCTGATGAGCGGCACCACCGCCTGATCCCGCGAGGCGGGCGAGCCGAAGCGAAAGGCTCCCGGGCGCCCCGGCCCGAAACGGCCGGGGCGCCTTGCGCATCCGAAGGGAAAAAGACTTCTCAGCCGTAGCGGAAACGATTCCCCAGCAAGGAAGAAATGCCATGCGTATACGTTCTTGGAAGCTTCGTCTCGGTCTCGTCGTCTCCGCCACCCTCCTCGGCGCCGGCGCCCTCGCCCCGATCGCCTCCGCGGCCCCGGCCGCCCCGGCCGTCCAGCCGGCCCAGGTCCTCGCGCACCACGGCTCCGGATCCGGCTCCGGCAACCCGCTCGGGAAGATCTTCGGCGGCTCCGGATCCGGCTCCGGCACCGGCGGGGTCAAGATCGGCAACGGCAGCGTCCGCGTCGGTGACAACGTCTGCGCCGGCCGCTGCAACGGCACCGTCAACGGCACCAACGGGAGCAACGGCGGCGTCTGCGCCGGCCTCTGCAACGGCAGCGCCAACGGCGGCGACGGCACCAACGGCACGGTCGGCGGCGACGGTACCGCCGGCGGCAAGGGCGGCGTCTGCGCCGGCGTCTGCCGCGGCAGCGCCAACGGCGGCAACGGCGGCAACGGCGGCGACGCCCCTCCCGGCGGCGACGGCGGCGACGGCGGCCGCGGCGGGAACGGCGGCATCTGCATCGGCGTCGGCTGCGAGAGCAGCGGGCTCGGCGGCCGCGGCGGCGACGGCGGCGACGGCTGACCCCCGGCCGGGCCACCGGCAGCCGGCGCACCCCCGGCCGGCGCACCCTCGGACGTCCTCCGGAGCACCCGCCCCGGAGGGCGTCCCGCGCGTACGGCTGCCCCCGCCGGTGAGGGGCAGCCCGCGGGACCACTGGATAGACTTTCGATGAGCCAATAGCGGCCCGCCGCGCGCCAGCGCGACCGCGGCGGCCGGGTGAGGGCGGCGCCTGATGGGCACGGCATCCAATCTGCACCTCTACGCGGGCCGGGCCTCCGGGCTCATCGGCCGGCAGGTCGCGGGCTACCTGGTCGAGCGCATGATCGGCCGCGGCGGCATGGCCGTCGTCTACCAGGCCAGGGACCTGCGGCTGGACCGCACGGTGGCGCTCAAGCTGATCGCCCCCGAACGCGCCCGCGACGAGACCTTCCGGCGCCGCTTCACCCACGAGTCACGGGTGGCCGCGTCCATCGACCACCCCCACATCGTCCCCGTCTTCGAAGCCGGCGAGACCGACGGCGTCCTCTACATCGCCATGCGCTACGTCGCCGGCCTGGACCTGAGGGTCCTGCTGGACCGGGAGGGACCCCTGCCCGTCACCACCGCCCTGCGGATCGCCGGCCAGGTGGCCTCCGCCCTCGACGCGGCCCACCGCCACGACCTCGTCCACCGGGACGTCAAGCCCGGCAACGTACTGGTCGCCGCGGGCACCGACAGCGACCACCCCGAGCACATCTACCTCACCGACTTCGGACTCACGAAGAAGGCGCTGTCGCCCACCGGCTTCACCACCGCCGGGGAGTTCGTCGGCACGGTCGACTACATGGCGCCCGAGCAGATCTCCGGGCGCCCGGTGGACGGCAGGTGCGACCTCTACAGCCTGGCCTGCGTGGTCTACGAGACCCTCGCGGGCGGGCCGCCCTTCGGCCGCGACACCGAACCCACCGCGCTGCTGTGGGCGCACCAGTACGACCCGCCCCCCAAGCTCACCGGAAAGCGGCCGGACATCGCGCCCGCCGTCGACGAGGTGCTGGCCAGGGGCCTGGCGAAGGTGCCCGAGGACCGCTACGACACCTGCCTGGAGTTCATCGCCGCCCTGCGTTCCGCGACCGGCACCCCCGCCCGCCGCGCCGACACGGAGCCCGGGCACCGGGCCGGGCACCCGCCCACCGAGGTCTGCGTGGTCCCCGAGCCGCCGCAGGAGCCCCCCGCCTGGGCCCTGCCCGTCTTCCGCGCACAGCACGACGGCCCGTACGGCGCGATGCCGTACGGGCCGTAGGGCCGGGGGTTCGGAGGGGGGCTCCGGCTGGGGGAGCTCCGGTTCAGAGGCCCAGGGAGATGGCCAGGCGGGTCAGCTCCGCCGTGGTGTTGACACCGAACTTGGCGCGGATGCGGCGCAGGTAGGCGTCGACGGTGTGCTTGGAGAGACCCATGTTGCGGGCGGCCTGGAGGTAGGTGCACCCGGCGGCGATGTGGCGCAGCGCCTCCTGCTCACGCGGGGCCAGAGAGGACGAGGTCGAGGTCGAGGGGGCTTCGACGTGCTCCATGACGAGGGTGAGGCTCATGGGATTTCCTCCGCCGTGTCGGCTCGGTCATCGCTGCTGCTCACACCCTTGGAAGCAGAGGGACATATATCGGAATGTCGCTGTATGTCCCTGATAAAGAGCTTGCGGGCGCCACTTCATGGAGTTGTCCGTCGACTGTCACAGGCGCGTCACAGGGAACCGGAACACGCAACCCGCGGCCGCGCCGCCCCTCCTCGGAACCCCACGCCCCCGGAACCCCACGCCCTCAGAACCCCACGACCGACTGCTCGGCCCAGATGGTCTTGCCCGTCGGGGCGTGCCGCGTCCCCCAGCGCTGGGCCAGCTGCGCCACCAGCAGCAGCCCCCGCCCGCCCTCGTCGAAGGTCCGGGCCCGCCGCATGTGCGGGGCCGTACTGCTCGCGTCGGAGACCTCGCAGATCAGCGTGTCGTTCTCGTGGATCAGGCGCAGCTGGATGGGCGGCTCGCCGTACCGGATGGCGTTGGTGACCAGCTCGCTCACCACCAGCTCGGCGACGAACGAGGCCTCGTCCAGCTCCCACGCCGCCAGCTGCTCGGTGGTGTAACGGCGGGCGTCGGCCACGACCGAGGGATCCGACGGCAGGTCCCACACCACCACCTTGTCGGCGTGCAGCGCCCGGGTCCGGGCCACCAGCAGGGCCACGTCGTCGTCGGGACGGTGGGTCAGCATCGCCGTCAGCACCCGGTCGCAGGCCGTCTCCAGCGTCGAGGCGGGCCGGGTCAGCGCCGAGAACAGGGTGTCCAGGGCCTCGTCCAGGTCGTGCTCGCGCGCCTGGAGCAGCCCGTCGGTGTACAGGGCGAGGAGACTGCCCTCGGGCAGCTCCACCTCGATCGTCTCGAACGGCAGCCCGCCCAGGCCCAGCGGCGGCCCGGCCGGCACGTCGAGCAGGTACACCGAGCCCTCCGGGGAGACCACGGCGGGCGGCGGGTGACCGGCCCGCGCCACGGTGCAGCGCCGGGTCACCGGGTCGTAGACCACGTACAGGCAGGTCGTCCCGATGCCCCCCGCCGACTCCTCGGGCACGTCCGGATCGGCCTCGTCGGCGGACAGGTGGATGATCAGGTCGTCCAGGTGGGTCAGCAGCTCGTCGGGCGGCAGGTCCACGTCCGCCAGGGTGCGCACGGCCGTCCGCAGCCGGCCCATGGTCGCGGAGGCCCGGATGCCGTGCCCGACCACGTCCCCCACCACCAGCGCCACCCGCGCCCCCGACAGCGGGATCACGTCGAACCAGTCGCCGCCCACACCGGCCTCGCCGCCGGCGGGCAGGTAACGGGAGGCGATCTCCAGCGCGCCCTGCTGGGGCAGCGTGTGCGGCAGCAGGCTGCGCTGCAGCGTCATGGTCGTGGTGTGCTCGCGGTGCTCCCGGCCCGGCCCGGGCGGCGGCGCGGCGCCCCCGTCCGGCCGGGCGGTGAGCTCCTCGGCCAGCCGCAGGTGCTCGGGGTGCGGGGCGTGCTCGGCGGAACCCCGGTCGTGCGCGGCCAGGCACACCGCCCGCACCCGCCCGTCCCGGTCGCGCAGCGCGGCCAGCGAGGTCTCCCACCCCTGCTCGTGCCCTTCGTCCGTCCGGGGGACGAACGCCGTCAGCTGCTGCGGCTCGCCGGTCTCGACGACCAGGCGCATCCGGCGTTCCGTCTCGTCGCTCACCGGGTCCGGGGCGATCTCCGTCAGCCGCAGCCCCCGCATCTGCTCCTCGGTGAGGGAAAGGGTGCGCTGCATGCCCGCGTTGGCCCGCAGCAGCCGCAGGTCCGCGTCGAAGACCGCCAGGAAACACGGCGACTGGGCGAACGCCCACTCGTTCAGCGGAGCCTCCCAGGGCGCGTCGGCCGGGCCCGGCACGGCGGACACCACCGTCCACTTGACGGTCCCGCCCGTGGACGTCCACCGGTGCGCGAGCAACGGGACCTCCACCCGCCGGCCGTCCCGGTGCCGCAGCGCCACCGTGCCGTTCCACCGCTCCCGCTCCGGCCCGGCCCCCCGGACGGCCCCGCCGTCCTCGGCCAGCAGCCGGGCGGCGGGCTGTCCCACCACCTCGGCGGGGGCGTAACCGAGGAGCCGGCGGGCGCCCTCGCCCCACTCGGTCACGATCCCGTCCTCGCCGATCGTGGCCGTGGCGGTGTACGCCGTCCCGGCGGAGCCGCTCGTCTCCTGCGGCCGCTCACCGGGAAAGGTGGGAAGTTGCGCCATCGCCGCTCATCTCGCCCTCGCTAGTCCGGCCAGGGTGCTCCACTGACAAGCATGATCCGGCCGGGCGGGGAGCACCAACGCAACGCGGCGGCGTCCCCCGTCCTCACGGGCCGGTGAGGACGAGGGCCACGACCGCCTCCCCGGTCCGCCAGGCCATCGCCCGGCGCGGGCCGCCGAGCGCGGGCGGCCGCAGCCCCAGGAGCGTGATCCGGCGCGGCGCCGGGCCGAACACCCCGCCGCGGTCGGCCTTGACCGCGGCCTCCTTCAGTGCCCAGGCCCCGGCCAGCGCCTCCGGCCGGTCCCGGCCGATCAGCAAGAGCTCACCCGGGGAGAAGGCGTGGTCCGCGACCCGGCGCACGGCGCCGGCGGAGCCCGTCTCGCACAGGTCCACGCCCACCGGCCGCCGGGCCAGGGCCGCGGCGGCGTGGCCGGGGGTGTGGCTGATGGAGAGGTGCACGCGGGGCGGCGGGCTGCCGCCGACGAGGAGCTGCGGGCTGCCGTCCTCCCGGGGCAGGACCTCCACCTCCTGCGCCGGGGCCCCGAGGAGTTCGCCGGCCAGCCGCTTGGCCAGCAGGCGGCCGGCCATCCACTCGGACCGCCGCCAGGCCGGCAGCGCGCGGGCCACCCGCTGTTCGGCGGGGGAGAGGCACAGCGGCAGGTGGGTGAGGTCGGGGCGGCGGGCCACGAGCAGCCCGGCCCCGCCCCAGTGGTGCACGCGGCCCGGGACGAGCGGTCGGAAGACGGTGTCCATGGCGGGTCTCCGTTCAGGCGGCGGCGCGGGCCGCGCCGGCGGAGCCGTCCGGCCCCGCCCCGGCGGCGGCCGCGTCGAGCCGGCGCAGTTCCCGCGTCAGCGCGGCCACCGTCCGGCGGATCTGTTCGGGCGTGTGGTCCCGGGTGACGAAGAACCGCAGCCGGGTCAGCTCCTCCGGGACGGCGGGGTGGAGGATGGGGTTGACGCTGACGCCCTGCCGGAACAGGGCCTCCGCCAGCCGCAGGGTCTTCGCCGAGTCCCCGACGATGCACGGCACGACGGGCGTGTCGCGGCTGTCGCCGATGTCCAGGCCCGCCGCGCGCGCGAGGCGGGTGAACAGGGAGGCGTTCGCCGTCAGGCGGGCCACCCGCTCGGGCTCGGCCCGCAGCAGGCGCAGCGCCTCCAGGGAGGCGGCCGTGTCGGCGGGGGTCAGCCCGGCGCTGTAGACGAAGCCGGGGGCGGTGTAGCGCAGGTACTCGACCACGGGACGGGCGCCCGCGACGTAGCCGCCGCAGCCGGCCAGCGCCTTGGACAGGGTGCCCGCCCAGAGGTCGACGGCCGCGCGGTCCACGCCGTGGTGTTCGCCGATGCCGCCGCCGGTCGCGCCGATCGTCCCGATGCTGTGCGCCTCGTCGACCATCAGCAGGGCGCCGTGCCGCCGCTTGACCTCGATCAGGGCGGGCAGGTCGGCGATGTCGCCGTCCATGCTGTACACGCCCTCGACGACCACGAGCACCCTGCGGTACTGGTGGCGGACCTGTGCGAGCAGGGCGTCCAGGGCGGCGGCGTCGTCGTGCGGGAACGGCCGCCGCGTGGCGCCGGAGAGCCGGCAGCCCTGCAGGATGCTGTCGTGGGCGAGGGCGTCGTGGACCACGAGGTCCCCGGGGCCCACGAGGTGCCCGACGACGGTGACGTTGGTGGCGTGGCCGTTGGCCAGGGCGAGGGCGGACTCGCAGCCGAGCAGGTCGGCGAGCTCCGCCTCCAGCTCCAGGTGGAGCGGGCGGTTGCCGGACAGCAGCCGGCTGGCCGACACCGAGGTGCCGTAGCGTTCCACGGCCTCCCGGGCCGCCGCCGTGACCCGGGGG
>NZ_JBHVUQ010000211.1:0-312 GCF_042884105.1 Streptomyces sp. NPDC058157 | reverse complement strand
GTCCGTGGCCATGCCGAGGTAGTTGTAGCCGGAGAAGGAGAGGAGCTCGCGGCCGTCGACCACGGTGGTGCCGGTCAGGCCGCCCTCGTGGACGAGGAAGTACGGGTTGGCCAGCCCCGCCCGGTCGAGGAGGGCGAAGCGCTCGCCGTGACGGACGACCTCGGGGAAGCACTCGATCCGCGTGTGCGCCTCGGGCACCGGCACCCCCGGCCCGCCCGGCGGGTCCGTGGCCGCGGGGGCGACGGACCGCGCCGCCAGGGCCGTCGGCGCGACGGCGGGGGCCGGGGCGGCCGGCTCCGGTACGGGTGGCCG
>NZ_JBHVUQ010000210.1:0-11948 GCF_042884105.1 Streptomyces sp. NPDC058157 | reverse complement strand
ACTTCCAGACCTCGGCCAGCGCCACCATCACCGCGAAGAGAACGGGCTGCACCACGTCGACCCGCTCCAGCGGGTCATCCGAGCGCAGGACCTCGGTCAGCGACCAGTCGACATAGGGCGCCAGGGCCGCCTCGCACTCCGCGATCCGCGCCGCGAACACCGGCGACGAGTCCAGCAGCCCGACGGCCATGCCGACCCACTGCGAACCCTGACCCGGGAAGACGAACACGGGACGGGAGGAACCGCCGCCCGCGTGACCGCGGACCACACCGGGGGCCTCGCGGCCCTCGGCGAGGGCGGCGAGCGCCTCGGCCGGATCGGCGCCTAGGACCACCGCGCGGTGCTCCATGGCGGCCCGGGTCGTCACCAGCGAGAGGCCGACGTCGGCGGGCTCCGGTGCGGTGTGCTGCTCGGCGAGGTGGGCGGCGAGCCGCTCCGCCTGGGCCCGGACGGCCGCCTCGGACTTGCCCGAGAGCACCCACGGGGTGACGGCGAGCGGGGTGCGCGCCACCTCGGCGGCGACGGTTTCGGGGGCCTGTTCCAGGACCACGTGGGAGTTGGTGCCGCTGATGCCGAACGAGGAGACGCCGGCCCGGCGCGGACGGCCCGTCTCGGGCCACTCCCGCTCCTGCGTCAGCAGTTCCACCGCGCCCGCCGACCAGTCGACGTGCGGGGACGGCTCGTCCACGTGGAGCGTCCTGGGGAGGACGCCGTGCTGGAGGGCGAGGACCATCTTCATCACGCCGGCGACGCCGGCGGCGGCCTGCGCGTGGCCGATGTTCGACTTCAGGGAGCCGAGGTAGAGAGGCTCGTCGCCGGAACGTTCCTGCCCGTACGTGGCAAGGAGTGCCTGGGCCTCGATGGGGTCGCCGAGCGTCGTGCCGGTGCCGTGCGCCTCCACCGCGTCCACCTCGGCCGCCGACAGACCGGCGTTGGCGAGGGCGGCGCGGATCACGCGCTGCTGGGACGGGCCGTTCGGGGCGGTCAGCCCGTTGGAGGCACCGTCCTGGTTGACGGCCGTGCCGCGGACCACCGCGAGGACCGGGTGGCCGTTGCGGCGCGCGTCGGAGAGGCGCTCGACCAGGAGCATGCCCACGCCCTCGGACCAGCCCGTGCCGTCCGCCGCGGCCGCGAAGGCCTTGCAGCGGCCGTCGGCGGCGAAACCGCCCTGGCCGCTCAGGCCCACGAAGCCGGCCGGGGTGGCCATGACCATGACGCCGCCGGCCAGGGCCATCGAGCACTCGCCGCCGCGCAGGGACTGCGCGGCGAGGTGCAGGGCGACCAGCGAGGAGGAGCAGGCCGTGTCGACGGTGACGGCCGGGCCCTCGAAGCCGAAGGTGTAGGAGACGCGGCCGGAGACCACGCTCGCGGTCGTGCCGGTGAGGAAGTAGCCCTCGATGCCCTCGGGGGCCTGCTGGAGCAGGGCCGCGTAGTCCTGGCCGCTGGAGCCGGCGAAGACGCCGGTACGGCTGCCGCGCAGCGTGCCCGGGTCGATGCCGGCCCGCTCGAAGGCCTCCCAGGAGGTTTCGAGCAGCAGGCGCTGCTGGGGGTCCATCGCGGTGGCCTCGCGCGGCGAGATGCCGAAGAACGCCGGGTCGAAGGAGCCGGGGTCGTCGATGAAGCCGCCCTGGATGGCGTCGTGTCCGGCGGCTGCGCCGTCCTGGTGGGGCAGGGCGGGGACGTGCCAGCCGCGGTCGTCGGGTACGGCGGAGACCGCGTCGCCGCCCTCGGTGACCAGGCGCCACAGCTGTTCGGGCGTGGAGACTCCGCCGGGGAGCCGGCAGGCCATGCCGATGATGGCGATGGGCTCGTCGTCGGCGGGGGCCGCGGCGGCGGCCGTGCGGCCGTCGGCGGCGGGGGCCTGGCCGAGCAGGAGTTCGGCCAGGTGGTCGGCGAGGACCTGGGGGGTCGGGTAGTCGAAGATCAGCGTGGCGGACAGGGACAGGCCGGTGAGGGCCTTGAGGGCGTTGCGCATCTCGACGGCGGTCAGCGAGTCGAAGCCGAGGTCGCTGAAGGCGCGCCGGGCCTCGATGCCGTCGGGGCCGGCGTGGCCGAGGACGGCCGCGGCCTGGCCGCGGACCAGGTCGAGGAGGTGGCGCTCCCGGTCCGCCGGCGCGACTGCGGCCAGCAGTGCGGCGAGGGCGTTGTCCGCACCGGCGGCCGCGGCGGTGGCGGCGCTGCGGCGGACCGGGACGCGGACCAGGGCGCGCAGCAGCGCGGGGACTCGGGGGGCGCCCTGGGCGCGGAAGGCGGCCAGGTCCAGGCGGGCGGGCATCAGGTGCGCGTCCGGCAGGGCGGCGGCCGCGTCGAACAGGCCGAGGGCCTCGTCGCTGTCCATGGCGGCGACGCCGGTACGGCCGATGCGGTCGAGGTGGGAGTCGTCCAGCTTGCCCGCCAGCCCGCTGCGTTCGGCCCACAGGCCCCAGGCGAGCGAGGTCGCGGGCAGGCCGAGGGCCCTGCGGTGCTGGGCGAGGGAGTCCAGGAAGGCGTTGGCGGCGGCGTAGTTGCCCTGGCCGGGGCCGCCGAAGGCGGCGGCGACGGAGGAGAACAGCACGAACGCGGTGAGGTCCTCGCCCCGGGTCAGCTCGTGCAGGTTGACGGCCGCGTCCGCCTTCGGGCGCAGTACCGCGGCGACGCGCTCGGGCGTCAGGGCGGAGATGACGCCGTCGTCGGAGACGCCGGCGGCGTGGACGACGGCGGTCAGCGGGTGCTGCGCCGGCACGGTTGCGAGGACGGCGGCCAGCGCGTCGCGGTCGGCCGCGTCGCAGGCGGCGAACGTCGCGGTGGCGCCGAGGCCGGTGAGCTCGTCGTGCAGCTCGGCCGCGCCGGGGGCGTCCTGGCCGCGGCGGCTGAGCAGCAGCAGGTGGCGCACGCCGTGCTCGGCGACCAGGTGGCGGGCGAGGAGCCGGCCGAGAGTGCCGGTGGCGCCGGTGAGCAGGACGGTGCCGTGCGGGTCGTAGGCCGGCGGCGCGGGCTGCTCGTCGGCCGCGGTGGCGATGCGGGCCAGGCGCGGTACGTGGACCTGTCCGGCGCGCAGGGCGAACTGGGGCTCGTCCGTGGCGAGGGCGGCCGGCAGGGCGCGGGCCGAGTCCTCGGCGGCGTCGGTGTCGACGAGGACGAAGCGGTCCGGGTGTTCGGACTGTGCGGAGCGGACGAGGCCCCAGACGGGTGCGGCGGCCAGGCCGGCGGCGGTGTCGCCGGGACGGGCGGCGACCGCGTCGCGGGTCAGCAGGACGAGCCGGGCGCCGTCGAAGCGGGGGTCCTCGGCCCACTGCCGGGCCAGGTCCAGGGCGCGCCGGCCGTGGGCGTGGGCGGCCGCGGCGGTGCCGTCGGCGGCCTCGGGCCGGTAGGGGGCGGCCAGCACCGTACCGGGTACGGGTGCGCCGGCGTCGACGGCCGCGCCGAGCGCGTCCAGGTCGGCGTACTCGGCGAGGCCGGCGGGCAGCACGGCCGGGTCGCGCAGGACGGCCGCCAGCTCCGGGGCGGTGCCGATCAGGGCCCAGGGGCCGGGGGCGGTGGCGGGTGCGGCGGGCGCCTCGGTCCACGTGACGCGGTACAGCGCCTCGTGGTGGTCGGCGCCCGGGCCGGCCAGCTGTTCGGCGGCGACCGGCCGCAGCACCATGGACTCCACGGTGGCGACGGGCAGTCCGGTGCCGTCGGCGAGGAAGACGGTGACGCCGTCGGTGCCGGACGGGGTGATCCGCACGCGCAGGGCGCGGGCGCCGGAGGCGTGCAGCGAGACGCCGTTCCACACGAACGGCAGCCGGCCCCGGCCGGGGCCCATGCCTCCGTCGGCGTCCTGGAACGCCATGGCGTGCATGGCCGCGTCGAAGAGGGCGGGGTGCAGTCCGAAGAGGGCGGCGTCGGCGTCGTGGCCGTCGGGGAAGGAGGCCTCGGCGAATATTTCCTCGCCGCGCCGCCAGACGGCGCGCAGGCCCTGGAACTGGGGGCCGTAGTCGTAGCTCTGGGCGGCGAGGGCGGCGTAGAACCCGTCGGTGTCGAGGGGTTCGGCGCCGGCCGGCGGCCACTGGGCGAGTTCGGCCCAGACGGGCTCGGCGGGCCTGGCGGCGGCCGCCGGGGCGAGGGTGCCGCTCGCGTTGCGGGTCCAGCCGGTGTCGGGGTCGTCGCCGTCGGGGCGGGAGTGGACGGCGAGGGGGCGCTGTCCGTGCGCGTCGGCGGCGCCGACGGAGACCTGGAGCTGGACCCCGCCCCAGGCGGGCAGGACCAGCGGGGCCTCCAGGGTCAGTTCCTCCAGCCGGGAGCAGCCGCTCTGGTCGCCGGCGCGGACGGCGAGGTCCACGAAGGCGGTGCCGGGCACCAGGACGGTGTCCAGTACGGCGTGGTCGGCGAGCCAGGAGTGGGTCTGGAGGGAGAGCCGGCCGGTGAACAGGAAGCCGTCGCCGTCGGCGAGGCTCACGGCCGCGCCCAGCAGCGGGTGTTCGGCGGAGCGCAGGCCCGCGGCGGTCACGTCGCCGGTCTGCGGCAGCCAGCGCGAGGGCCAGTGCCGCTGGTGGCGGAAGGCGTAGGTGGGCAGGTCGACGCGGCGGGCGCCGGTGCCGGCGAAGACGGCGGCCCAGTCGGGGGTGGCGCCGTGGACGTGGGCCGTGGCCACGCCGGTGAGCAGGGCCTGCGGCTCGGGGCGGTCCCCGCGCAGCAGGGGGGTGAACACGGCTTCCTCGGCGGTTTCGGCGCCCATGGACGTCAGCACGGCGTCGGGGCCGAGTTCGACGAAGCGGTGGACGCCGCTGCGGTGGAGGGTGGCGACGGCGTCGGCGAAGCGGACGGCTTCGCGGACGTGGCGCACCCAGTATTCCGGGTCGCGCAGCTCGTCGGCGGTGGCGACGGCGCCGGTGACGTCGGAGACGACGGGGATGGCCGGGGCGTGGTAGGCGATGCTCTCGGCGGCCCGCCGGAAGTCCGCGACCATGGGGTCCATGAGCGGGGAGTGGAAGGCGTGGCTGACGGTGAGCCGCCGGGTCTTGTGGCCGCGGGCGGTGAGTACGTCCGCGATCTCGGTGACGGAGCCGGCCGCGCCCGAGACGACGACGGAGCGCGGGCCGTTGACCGCCGCGATGCCGACGTCCCCGTAGGGGGCGAGCAGCTCGGCGACCTCGTTCTCGGAGGCGCGTACGGAGACCATCGCACCGCCCTCGGGCAGGGCCTGCATGAGCCGGCCGCGGGCGGTGACCAGGCGGGCCGCGTCGGCCAGCGAGAACACGCCGGCCACATGGGCGGCGGCGATCTCGCCGACCGAGTGGCCGAGCAGGTAGTCGGGCCGCAGCCCCCAGCCCTCGACGAGCCGGTACAGGGCGACTTCGAGCGCGAAGAGGGCGGGCTGGGTGTAGCAGGTGCGGTTCAGGTCCGTGGCGTCGTCCGCGAACATCACCTCGCGCAGCGGGCGCTCCAGGTGCGGGTCGGTTTCGGCGCAGACGGCGTCCAGTGCGCGGGCGAAGGCGGGGAAGGCCTCGTACAGTTCGCGTCCCATGCCGGGGCGCTGGGCGCCCTGGCCGGTGAAGAGGAACGCGGTGGGGCCGCCGGCGGTGGTGCCGGTGATCAGGCCGGGGGCCGGTTCGCCGGCCGCGAGCGCGTCGAGCGCGTCGAGCAGGGCGCCGGTGTCGGTGCCCAGGGCGACGGCACGGTGTTCCAGTGCGGCCCGTCCGGTCGCCAGCGAGTAGCCGGTGTCGACGGGCGGGGCGGCGTCCTGGCCGCGCAGGTGCGCGGCGAGCCGGGCGGCCTGCGCGGCCAGCGCGTCCGCGGTCTTGCCGGAGACCGGCCACGGGACCAGCGGCAGCGCGGCCGTCGGGGCGTCGGCCTGCGCCTGGGCCTGGGCCTGGGCGGGTGCGGGCGCGGGGGCCTCTTCGACGATGACGTGGGCGTTGGTGCCGCTGATGCCGAAGGAGGAGACGCCGGCCCGGCGCGGGCGCTCGGCGGATCGGGGCCACGGGCGGGCCTCGGTCAGCAGCTCCACCGCGCCGGCGGACCAGTCGATGTGGGGGGTCGGCTCGTCAACGTGAAGGGTCTTGGGCAGCACCTCGTGGCGCATCGCCTCGACCATCTTGATGACGCCGCCGACGCCGGCGGCGGCCTGGCTGTGGCCGATGTTGGACTTCAGGGAACCCAGCCACAGCGGCAGGCCGGCGGGCCGGTCCTGGCCGTAGGCGGAGATCAGGGCGTGTGCCTCGATCGGGTCGCCGAGGGTGGTGCCGGTGCCGTGCGCCTCGACCGCGTCGACCTGCGCCGCGGTGAGGCCGGCGTTGTCCAGGGCCTGCTGGATGACGCGCTGCTGGGACGGGCCGTTGGGGGCGGTGAGGCCGTTGGAGGCGCCGTCCTGGTTGACGGCGGAGCCGCGCAGGACGGCGAGGACGGGGTGCCCGTTGCGGCGGGCGTCGGAGAGCCGCTCCAGGAGCAGCATGCCGACGCCCTCGGCCCAGCCGGTACCGTCCGCGGCGGCCGCGAAGGCCTTGCAGCGGCCGTCCACGGCCAGTCCGCGCTGGCGGGAGAACTCCACGAACATGCCGGGGGCGGACATGACCGTGGAACCGCCGGCGAGCGCGAGGGTGCACTCGCCGGCCCGCAGCGCCTGGGCCGCGAGGTGCAGTGCCACCAGGGAGGAGGAGCAGGCCGTGTCCAGGGTGACGGCGGGGCCTTCCAGGCCCAGCGTGTAGGAGACGCGCCCGGACACGACGCTGGCGGCGGTGCCGGTGAGGTAGTACCCCTCGACGGGCTCCGCGGAGCGCTGCAGCAGCGTCGAGTAGTCCTGGCCGGTGCTGCCGGCGAAGACGCCGGTGCGGCTGCCGCGCAGCGAGGCCGGGTCTATGCCGGCCCGTTCGAGCGCCTCCCACGAGGTCTCCAGCAGCAGCCGCTGCTGGGGGTCCATCGCGAGGGCCTCGCGCGGGGAGATCCCGAACAGGGCCGCGTCGAAGTCGGCGACGTCCCGCAGGAAGCCTCCCTCGCGGACGTAGGAGGTGCCGGGCTGGTCGGGGTCCTCGGCGTAGAGCCGTTCCACGTCCCAGCCGCGGTCGTCGGGGAACGCGCCGACCGCGTCCGTGCCCGAGGCGACCAGCCGCCACAGGTCCTCCGGGCTGCGCACGCCGCCGGGGTAGCGGCAGCTCATGGCGACGATCGCCACGGGCTCCTGCTCTCCGGCCTCGACCTCGCGCAGGCGCTGGCGGGTCTGGTGGAGATCAGCCGTCACCCGCTTGAGGTAGTCGAGGATCTTCTGGTCGTCCGTCATGATCGGCTGTCCCCTTTGCGCAAGATGTACGCGTCCATCAGGTCCATCAGGAAGTTCCGAGCTCGTTGTCGATGAAGGCGAGGACCTCGGCCGCCGAGGCGGCCTGGAGCTGCTCGGCGACACCCGCCGCCTCCGTCGTGGGCTCCGGTTCGTCGTCCAGGGCGGACAGGAGGCCCTGCATCCTGGCCCTGAGTTGCGCGCGGGCGCGCTTGTCCCCCGTCAGGCCGGCGAGCGCGGCCTCCAGCCGGTCGAGTTCGGCGAGCGCGGACACGGGGGCCGCGAGGCCGTCCTCGACGAGCTGGGCCCGCAGGTGCGCGGCCAGGTCGGCGGGGGTGGGGTGGTCGAAGGCGACCGATACGGGCAGCCCCAGACCGGTGGCGGCGCCGAGCCGGTTGCGCAGCTCCACCGCGGTCAGTGACTGGAACCCGATCTCCCGGAACGGCTGGTGCTCCTCGACCTCCTCCACCGACTCGTGTCCCAGGACCGCCGCCGCCGTACGGCGGACCAGGTCCAGCAGGCGCAGGGTCTGCTCGGTCCCGGTGAGTGCGGCGAGTTCGGCGCGAAGCGCGGAACCGTCCCCGGGTTCACTCTCCTCCATCGCGTTCGTATTCGACTCGGGCGGCTCTTGTCGTGCCGTCCGGGCCGGGGCCGCGAGGGGTTCGTCGAGCCAGTAGCGGCGGTGCTGGAAGGCGTAGGTGGGCAGGTCGGTGCGCTGGGCGCCGGTGCCGTCGAAGACGGCCCTCCAGTCGACGGTGGCGCCGTTGACCCAGGCCTCGGCGAGCGAGGTGAACAGGCGGCGCAGGTCGCCTTCGTCACGGCGCAGGGAGCCGAGGGCGAGGGCTTCCATCTCCGCGAGGCCGACGGCCAGGACCGGGTGCGGGCTCGACTCGATGAAGAGGCGGTGCCCGTCGGCGAGAGCCGCCTTCACGGCCTGCTCGAAGAGGACGGTGTTGCGCAGGTTCCGGTACCAGTACCCGCCGTCCAGCTCCGTGCCGTCCAGCAGCTCACCCGTCAGGGTCGAATACATGGGGACCGATGCCTGCCGGGGGTTCAGACCGGACAGCAGGTCGGCCAGTTCGGCTTCGAGCTTCTCCACGTGGGCACAGTGCGAGGCGTACTCCACCGCCACCCGCCGGGCCCGGACGCCCTCCGCTTCGAGGACGGCGACCAGCTCGGCACAGGCGTCCGCGTCGCCGGAGACCACCGTCGAAGACGGCCCGTTGACGGCCGCAACCGCCAGCCGGTCACCGAACGAGGCCGCGATCCGCTCCGCCGCCTCGGCGGCCGGGAGGCTGACCGAGACCATGCCGCCCAGGCCGGCGATCACATCGATGGCCTGGCTGCGCAGGGCCACCACCTTGGCGGCGTCCTCCAGCGAGAGGGCGCCCGCCACACAGGCCGCGGCGATCTCGCCCTGCGAGTGACCGATGACGGCCGCAGGCTCGACCCCGTAGGACTTCCAGACCTCGGCCAGCGCCACCATCACGGCGAAGAGGACAGGCTGGACCACGTCCACCCGCTCCAGCGGGTCGTCCGAGCGCAGCACTTCGGTCAGCGACCAGTCCACGTACGGGGCGAGGGCCGCCTCGCACTCCGCGATCCGCGCCGCGAACACCGGCGACGAGTCCAGCAGGCCGAGGGCCATGCCGACCCACTGCGAACCCTGCCCCGGGAAGACGAACACGGGACGGGAGGAACCACCGCCCACGTGGCCGCGGACCACACCGGGGGCCTCGCGGCCCTCGGCGAGGGCGGCGAGCGCCTCGGCCGGATCGGCGCCCAGGACCACCGCACGGTGCTCGAAGGCGGCGCGGCCGACCGTGAGGGAGAAGCCGATGTCGACGGGGTCGGTCCCGGGGCGCCGTGCCACGTGCGCGGCGAGCCGTTCCGCCTGGCCGCGCAGGGCGGCGCGGGAGCGGCCGGAAAGCGTCCACGGAACCGCGGGCAGCGTCCTGGCCTTGCCGTCCGGCGTGGCCGGGGCTCCGGCCACGGCCTCGGCCTCCGCTTCGGCGGGCGCCTGTTCGACGATGACGTGGGCGTTGGTGCCGCTGACGCCGAACGAGGAGACGCCGGCCCGGCGCGGGCGGCCGGTCTGCGGCCATTCCCGTTCCTCGGTCAGCAGTTCCACGGCGCCCGAGGCCCAGTCCACCATCGGGGACGGCTCGTCCACGTGCAGCGTCCTGGGCAGCACGCCGTGCTGGAGCGCGAGGACCGTCTTGATGACGCCGCCCACGCCGGCCGCGGCCTGCATGTGCCCGATGTTCGACTTGACGGAGCCGAGCAGCAGCGGCCGGTCCGCGGGCCTGCCCTGGCCGTAGGTGGCCAGCAGGGCCTGGGCCTCGATGGGGTCGCCGAGGGTGGTGCCGGTGCCGTGCGCCTCGACCGCGTCCACGTCGGCGGCCGACAGGCCCGCACCGGCGAGCGCGGCACGGATGACGCGCTGCTGGGAGGGACCGTTGGGGGCGGTCAGGCCGTTGGAGGCACCGTCCTGGTTGACGGCGGACCCGCGGACCACGGCGAGGACCGGGTGACCGTTCCTGCGGGCGTCCGAGAGGCGTTCCACCAGGAGCATGCCGGCGCCCTCGGACCAGCCCGTGCCGTCGGCCGCGGCCGCGAAGGCCTTGCAGCGGCCGTCGGGGGCGAGGCCGCGCTGGCGGGCGAACTCGGTGAAGATGCCGGGCTGCGCCATGACCGTCACACCGCCGGCCAGCGCCGCGGTGCACTCCCCGGCCCGGATCGCCTGCACCGCCAGGTGCAGGGCGACCAGCGCGGAGGAGCAGGCCGTGTCGACGGTGACCGCGGGGCCTTCGAGGCCGAAGGTGTAGGAGACGCGGCCGGAGACGACGCTGGTGGCGCTGCCGGTGAGGAGGTGGCCCTCCACGCCCTCGGGCAGGCGCATGCCGGACCCGTACGAGGAGGAGGCGGTGCCGACGAAGACGCCGGTGCGGCTGCCGCGCAGCGTGCCCGGGTCGATGCCGGCGCGTTCGACTGCCTCCCACGAGGTTTCCAGCAGCAGGCGCTGCTGGGGGTCCATGGCGAGGGCCTCGCGCGGGGAGATCCCGAAGAACCGGGCGTCGAACTCGCCCGCCCCGGTGAGGAAGCCGCCCTCCCTGGCGTAGGTGGTGCCGACGCCGTCCGGGTCGGGGTCGTAGAGCCGTTCGAGGTCCCAGCCGCGGTCGTCCGGGAGTCCGGAGATCGCGTCGCGTCCCTCGACGAGCAGGTCCCACAGCTGTTCGGGTGTGGAGATCCCGCCGGGCAGCCGGCAGGCCATGCCGACGACGGCGATGGGGTCGTCGTCGGGGGCGGCGGCCGCCGCCGGGGCCTGTTCGGCGGGCTCGGGGGTGTCCTCGTCGGCGAAGAGTTCGGCGCGCAGGTGGTCGGCGAGCGCCGCCGGCGTGGGGTAGTCGAAGATCAGCGTGGCCGGCAGGCGCAGGCCGGTGGCCGCGTTCATCCGGTTGCGCAGTTCGACGGCGGTCAGGGAGTCGAAGCCGGTCTCCTTGAACGCCCTGGTGGGCTGGACGCTCTCGGCCGTGGCGTGGCCGAGGACGGCCGCGACCTGGTCGAGGACGAGTGCCACGAGGACCCGGTCGCGTTCGGCCGCGGGCAGTGCGGCGAGCCGCTGCCGGAAGGCGGATCCGCTCTCCTGCGGCGCGGCCGTGACGGCCCGCCGGGAGGGGGTGCGCACCAGCTTCCGGAAGACGGGTGCCACGCCGCCCGCCGCGGCCTGGGCGCGCAGTGCGCCGGTGTCCACGGCGACGGGGACGACGGCGGCGTCACCGGCGGCGCGGCCCGCGTCGAAGAGGGCCAGGCCGCGGCCGGGGGCGAGCGGGGCGACGCCGGAGCGGGCGATGCGCCCGGCGGTGTCGTCGGCGAGGGTGGCGAGCATGCCGCCGCTGGTGTCCCACGGTCCCCACACGAAGGACTGGGCGGGCAGGCCGTGGGCCTGGCGGTGGGCGGCGAGGGCGTCCAGGAAGGCGTTGGCGGCGGCGTAGTTGCCCTGGCCGGGGGCGCCGAAGACGCCGGCGACGGAGGAGAACAGGACGAACGCCGACAGGTCGCCGTCGCGGGTCAGTTCGTGCAGGTTCCAGGCCGCGTCGGCCTTGGGGCGCAGGACGGCGGCGAGCCGTTCGGGGGTCAGGGCGGACAGGATGCCGTCGTCGAGGACGCCGGCGGCGTGGACGACGCCGGTCAGCGGGTGCTCCGCCGGAACGGCGGCCAGGACGGCCGCGAGGGCCTCCCGGTCGGCCGCGTCGCAGGCGGCCACCGTCACCGATGCCGCCCCCAGCTCCTCCAGGTCCGCGACGAGTTCGGCGACGCCGGGGGCGTCGGCTCCGCGCCGCGACAGCAGCAGGAGGTGGCGGACCCCGTGCCCGGTGACCAGGTGCCGGGCGAACAGGCCGCCGAGCTCTCCGGTTCCGCCGGTGACGAGGACGGTGCCCCCCTGCTCCAGCGGGGCGGGGAGGGTGAGGACGACCTTGCCGGTGTGGCGGGCCTGGCTGAGGTGGCGGAAGGCCTCCCCCGCCCGGCGGACGTCCCACGAGGTGACGGGGAGCGGCTCCAGGACGCCCTCGGCGAACAGGCCGAGGACTTCTTCCAGGAGTTCACCGATGCGCCGGGGGCCGGCATCGATCAGGTCGAACGACTGGTACGACACCCCCGCATGCTCCGCCGCAACCCGCTGCGGGTCGCGCAGATCGGCCTTGCCCATCTCCAC
>NZ_JBHVUQ010000209.1:0-12203 GCF_042884105.1 Streptomyces sp. NPDC058157 | reverse complement strand
GGGGGGGGGGGGGGGGGGGCGCCCGGGGGGGGGGGGGCGCGCCCACACCACGCGCCGCCCCCCCACCGTTCCCGCGTACCTCCGGTGCACCCTCAGCCCCGGAGTCGTGCCGGGCCCCTCAGACCCGGCCGTATGGGTGGAACCCGCGGCCGGTCTTGCGGCCGAGGAGCCCGGCCTGGACCATCCGCTGGAGCAGCGGGGGCGGGGCGTACAGGGGTTCCTTGAACTCCTCGTACAGCGACTCCGCTATCGCGGCGACGGTGTCGAGGCCGATCAGGTCGGCGAGCTTGAGGGGGCCCATGGGGTGGGCGCAGCCCAGCTCCATCGCGGTGTCCACGTCGGTGGCGCTCGCGAAGCCGGACTCGGCCATGCGGACGGCGGAGAGCAGGTACGGGATCAGCAGCGCGTTGACGACGAATCCGGCTCGGTCCTGGGAGCGGACCGTGGTCTTCCCGAGGGTGTCGCGGGCGAACGTCTCGACTGCGGTGACGGTGTCCGCCGACGTGTGGAGGGAGGAGACGACCTCGACCAGGGGGAGGACGGGGACGGGGTTGAAGAAGTGGAGTCCCACGACCCGGTCGGCGCGGCCGGTGGCCATGCCCAGCCGCATGATCGGGATGGCCGAGGTGTTGGTGGCGAGGATGGCCTGCGGATCCGCGAGGATCTTGTCGAGGGCCGCGAAGACCTCCGTCTTGGCTTCGGGGTTCTCGGTGACGGCCTCGATGACGAGCTGCCGATCACCGAGGTCCTCCAGGTCCCCGGTGAAGACGAGCCGTGCCAGGGCGTCCTCGGCCGTGAGGCGGTCGAGCTTGCCGCGCTGAACCGCTCGTTCGAGGGAGACGGCCACCCGTTCGGCGGCCGCTCGGGCGGCGGTGGCGTCCGCTTCGGCGACGACGGTGTCGAGGCCGGCGCGGGCGCACACCTCGGCGATGCCCGCGCCCATCCGGCCGCCGCCGACGACTCCGACGCGCCGGATTCCGGCGGGCTGCGGGAGGGCGTTCACGCGTTCACCTCTGCGGGGACTCGGCGGACCAGGTGGCGGGTGTAGGCCTCGGGCGTGAAGAACGGCGGGAGCTGCACCGAGAGCGCGGAGTCCACGAAGACTTCTCGGGCTTCGAGGACGAGCGCCTGCGGATCCTCGGCCTCCAGGGCGGCGCATTCGGCGTCGAGGAAGTCGATGACCGTACTCCGGTCCACCCGGTCGTGGCGCAGCCACTGCCAGATCTGGACGCGGGCGATCTCGGCGGTGGCGGCGTCCTCCATCAGGCCGTTCAGTGCGACGGCGCCGCTGCCGCGGAGCCAGGCGTCGAAGTAGCGCAGGGCCACGGCCACGTTGGAGCGGATGCCCTCGGCGGTCGGCGGGGCGCCGATCCTGCGGACGGACAGCAGGTCGGCGCCGGTGACCTCGACGTCCTCCCGGGTGCGTTCCCGCTGGTCCGGCCGGTCCCCGAGCACGCCGTCGAAGACCTCGCGGCAGAGGGGGACGAGGCCGGGGTGGGCGACCCAGGAGCCGTCGAAGCCGTCCTCTGCCTCGCGTTCCTTGTCGAGCCGGACCTTCGCGAACGCGGCGGCGTTCACGTCCGGGTCCTTGCCGGGGACGTGGGCGGCCATGCCGCCGATGGCGTGGGCCCCGCGCCGGTGGCAGGTGCGGACGAGGAGTTCGGTGTAGGCCCGCATGAAGGGGGCGGTCATGGTGACCGCGGCCCGGTCGGGCAGTTGGAAGTCGGTGCGGTGGCCGAAGGTCTTGATCAGGCTGAAGAGGTAGTCCCAGCGGCCGGCGTTGAGTCCGGCGCTGTGCTCGCGCAGTTCGTAGAGGATCTCCTCCATCTCGAACGCGGCCGTGATCGTCTCGATCAGGACGGTGGCGCGGACCGTACCGCGGGGGATCCCGAGGAGGTCCTGGGCGAACACGAAGACGTCGTTCCACAGGCGTGCCTCGGTACGGTTCTCCAGCTTCGGGAGGTAGAAGTACGGGCCGTACCCGGCGTCGATCTGCCGCTGCGCGCAGTGGAAGAAGTACAGGCCGAAGTCGACGAGCGAGGCGGACACGGGCCGCCCGTCGATCTCCAGGTGCTCCTCGGCGAGGTGCCAGCCGCGCGGGCGGACCATGAGGGTCGCGAGGTCGGCGCCGAGACGGTACTCCTTGCCCTCGGGAGTGGTGAAGTCGATGCGCCGCTCGACGGCGTCGAGCAGGTTGAGCTGACCGCCGATGACGTTGTTCCAGGTGGGTGCGGTGGCGTCCTCGAAGTCGGCCATCCAGACCTTCGCGCCGGAGTTCAGCGCGTTGATCGCCATACGGCGCTCCGGCGGGCCGGTGATCTCCACTCGGCGGTCGGTCAGGCCGGGGGCGGGCGGGGCCACACGCCAGCCGGTGTCGGCCCGGACGGCGGCCGTGGCACGGGAGAAGTCGAGCGGTGTCCCGGCCACCAGGTGGGCGGTGCGGCGGCGGCGTTCCTTGAGGACTTCCAGACGGCGGTCCACGAAGGCGGAGTCGAGCCGGCTGATGAACTCGAGCGACGCGGGCGTCAGGATCTCCTCGTGGCGCTCGGCCGGCGCTCCGAGCACCCGGACGCTGCTGATCAGGGGCGTGAGTGACATGAGGTTCTTCTCCTCGGCGTGGGGCGGCGGGCGACAGAGCGCCGGGCGGTGCCCGGTTGGACCGGGAGCAGCGGTTCTAGTGGAACTGCTCCTCCTCGGTGGAACCGGCGAGCGCCGTCGTGGACGAGGCCGGGTTGACGGCGGTGGAGACCAGGTCGAAGTAACCGGTGCCGACCTCGCGCTGGTGCCTGACGGCGGTGAAGCCGTGCTGCTGGGCGGCGAACTCCCGCTCCTGGAGGTCCACGTACGCGGTCATGCCGTGCTCGGCGTAGCCGCGGGCGAGGTCGAACATGCCGTGGTTGAGGGAGTGGAAGCCGGCCAGGGTGATGAACTGGAAGCGATAGCCCATCGTGCCCAGCTCGCGCTGGAACTTGGCGATCTGGTCGTCGTCCAGCGCGGCCTTCCAGTTGAAGGAGGGCGAGCAGTTGTACGCCAGCATCTGGTCCGGGTACCGCGCGTGGATCGCCTCGGCGAACTCGCGGGCCTGGGCGAGGTCCGGGGTGCCGGTCTCGACCCAGATCAGGTCGGCGTACGGGGCGTAGGCGAGGCCGCGGGCGATCACCGGGGCCATGCCGCCCCGCACGTGGTAGAAGCCCTCCGCGGTGCGCTCCCCGGTGCAGAACTCGGCGTCGCGCTCGTCGACGTCGCTGGTCAGGAGGGTGGCGGCCAGCGCGTCCGTACGGGCGATGATCAGGGTGGGCGTGTCCGCGATGTCGGCCGCCAGACGAGCCGCGTTCAGGGTGCGGATGTGCTGGGACGTCGGGACGAGGACCTTGCCGCCGAGGTGGCCGCACTTCTTCTCCGAGGCCAGCTGGTCCTCGTAGTGGATGCCCGCCGCACCCGCCGCGATCATCGCCTTGGTGAGCTCGAAGGCGTTGAGTGGTCCGCCGAAGCCGGCCTCGGCGTCCGCGACGATCGGCGCCAGCCAGTCGGTCGCGTCCGAGCCGCCCTCGGCGGTGGCGATCTGGTCGGCGCGCAGCAGCGCGTTGTTGATCCGGCGGACCACCTGGGGAACGGAGTTGACCGGATAGAGGGACTGGTCGGGGTAGGTGTGCCCGGCCTGGTTGGCGTCGGCGGCGACCTGCCAGCCGGACAGGTAGATCGCCTGGAGGCCGGCGCGGACCTGCTGGACGGCCTGGCCGCCGGTGAGGGCGCCGAGCGCGTGGATGTAGTCCCGCTCGTGGAGCTGGCGCCACAGGCGCTCGGCGCCGCGCCGGGCCAGGGTGTGCTCCTCTCGGACGCTGCCCGACAGCCGGACCACGTCCTCGGCCGAGTACGTACGCTCGATCCCCGCCCAGCGCGGGTCGTCCGCCCAGCGCCGCTTGAGCTGCTCGGCCGCCGCCGTCGTGTTCGCCTCTGCCATGTCCGTCACCGTTTCCGTCCGTCGCATGTCTTGCCAATGCCCCCGACCGGGATCCACGCATTGACACTCTGTGCCTTATGAGGAAGGTGCGGCTGCCGAACCCGCCCGTGGGACGGAGCTGAGCAATGCTGCCGATCTGCCGGGAGCGGACGGGCCAGACCACCGAAATCAGGGCATGAATCGGGGTTCTGCGGTCCCTCCCGGCCACCGGTTCCGGCTGGCCGCAGGACTGACTCTGGCATTGACACTGGGTGCCATCAAGGCGGTACGTCTGCCAAGGTGTGCGAATCTTCGAGGCTGAAATTGCCAAGGTTGCGAAGGTTACCGATGAGTTAGCTCGCCGTATGCTGACGGGGCCCGTCCCACGGTGGAGGAGTCCGGTGAGCAAGACGTACGCGGGAGCGCGGTTGCGGCGGCTGCGCGAGGAGCGGCGCATGACGCAGGCCGACCTGGCCAGGGTGCTGGGCATCTCGCCCAGCTACCTGAACCAGATGGAGCACGACTCCCGCCCGCTCACCGTCCCGGTGCTGCTCCGCCTGACCGAGGCCTTCGGGGTGGACCCGGGGTTCTTCTCGGAGCGCGACACCAGCCGTATGATCGCCGACCTGCGCGAGGCACTGGCCAAGGAGGTCGCCGAGGCCCGCGTCTCCTCGTCCGACCTGGCCGAACTGGCCACCCGGATGCCCGCGGTCGCGGCCGTCCTGCTGGACCTCGGGCGACGCAGCCAGCTCCTCACGGAGCGGCTGGCCGACGCGGCCGAAGGCCGGGGCGGCCCGGCGGAGGCCCCTCGCTCTCCCCACGAGGAGATCCGCGAGTTCTTCTACCGGCGGCAGAACTACCTCCACGACACCGACCTCGCCGCCGAGGACCTGGCCACCGAGATCGGCATCCGCCCCGGGGACGTCATCCGCGCCCTGACGCACCGCCTCTCCGACCGGCACGGGGTGCGCATCACCGCGGACTCCGACCGGCTGCACCACTACGACGCCGTTGGCCGCACCCTGCACCTGTCGAGCCGGCTCCGCCCGGGCCAGCAGGCCTTCCGGATGGCCACGCAGCTCGCCCTCCTCGAATGCGGAGACGAACTCGACCGCCTGGCCGCCGAGGACTTCCCGGCCGGGTCCGAGGCACGCCCCTTGGCCCGGATCGGCATCGCCAACTACTTCGCCGCCGCGCTGATCCTCCCGTACCGCGCGTTCCACACGGCCGCCGAGGAGTTCCGCTACGACATCGAACGGCTCACCGACCACTTCGGCCTCGGCTACGAGACCGTCTGCCACCGCCTGAGCACCCTGCAACGCCCCAGGCTGCGCGGAGTCCCCTTCTCCTTCGTCCGGGTCGACCGGGCCGGGAACATGTCCAAGCGGCAGTCGGCCACGGGATTCCACTTCTCCCGCGCGGGCGGCACCTGCCCGCTGTGGAACGTCTACGAGGCCTTCGCCGCCCCCGGCCGCATCCACGTCCAGGTCGCCGCCATGCCCGACGGACAGCGCCACCTGTGGACCGCGCGCGCCGTCACCCGCCACCGCGGCGGCTGGGGCGAACCCGGCAAGACCTTCGCCATCGGCCTCGGCTGCGAGATCCGCCACGCCTCCCGGCTCGTGTACGCCGACGGCCTCGACCTCGACAACACGGCGGCCGCCACCCCGATCGGCATGGGCTGCCGCCTCTGCGAACGCCTCGACTGCCCCCAGCGCGCGGTCCCCCCGCTCGGCCGCACCCTGGCCGTGGACGAGAACAGCAGCACCTTCATCCCGTACCCCGTCGCAGCTACGCCGCCGTCCCCCACCACCTGAGCCCGTACGCAACCATGGTGGCCATGACACCCTCCGCATATCCGGAGCCCGACGTACGCCTTGCCCGCCTCGCGGACGCGGTCGGTCTCCCGCCGACATGGCCTCCCACCGACGAGTCCCTCGCCGACCTCGCTCAAAGGACGGAGCTGCACCCCCACGACCTCCTGCTCGTCGCCGACCTCCCCGTACCCGCGACCGCGTGGCTCCTCGACGAGATGGCCGGCGCTTCCAGTTCGCTGGTGTCGCGCTCCCTCGCTCTGACGGCGTCCGGCAGACAACTGCTGCGCACCCGTGCACGGTCCATGACCGCACCGGTCGGCGCGCTCGCTCCTCGGAAGCCCCGCCCGTACGAGCAGTACCCACCGGGGTTCGGCTCGCTGCTCCTGCGGATGCTCGCGCTCCGCAATCTGAACTGGTCGGGGGCGGCCAAGGTGATGTACCTGATGTCCGGCGTGTGCAAGGCGGCCTCGACCATCGGCGCGGTGGGACGAGGTGCCAAGGAGCTCGATGCGGAGCTGCTCGACGGCTTCGCGGCAACGCTCGGCATACGGGTCCCCCTGCTGGCTGCGCTGACCGGAGTCCGCCCGTCGGCCGAGTCCCGCGAGCCGACGCCCGAGGTGCTCGACACTGCTTCACTGATCTGGGAGGTCAGGCACCTGACCAGGAATCAGGAAGCCGAACTCACCTCGTACGCACAGGCGCTGGGCAGGAACTGAGTCGTCTGGTACGCCGGGTCACCCGCTCCTGAACACGGGGTACGGAACTCACCGCAGCCGTGGGGCGGACCACATATCGGTCAGGCCCGGTTCGTCAGGTCGTAAACGGCTTCACAAAGGGGGTCGTGGGCCTGGTGAGCGGCCAAGGTCGTGGGTTCCTCCGGGTGCAGGAGAGCGATCAGCTTGGTCGAGGCCCACCACTGGACCGGTCGCGGAGTTCCGTCATCGGAGAGGGGAAGATCGACGCCGATGGTGCGGCCCTCATGGTCGAGGTAGACACGCACGACGCCGGGGCGGTGGTGGTCGAACCCCGTCAGGACGTAGAGCTCGGGGGCCGCGGAGGGCGTCGCGCCGTGCCAGAGGGGGTCGCCGGCGAGGTCGGCGATGAGGTAGTCGATGCCGTCGTCCAGGGTGACCTCGGCTGCTTCGGGCACGACCGAGCCGACCAACTCGGCCACGTCGACGTACGGAATCCCCTGCCGCTCGGCGGCAACGGACACCGTTCCCGCGGCCAGTCCGCCGGCCGTAAGGCGCAAAGCGCCGACGTACCACCAGGTGCCGCGCTCCCGGCCGAAGCTGGTCGGCAGGTCCACGAAGACGTTCTGCCCGGCGGTGTCGGCGAGACGGACCCGGATGCGCTCACCGTCCGGCCGGACCAACGCGCGGATGCGCCAGTCGGTGGCCGGGAGGGGGACGCCGATGAACCGGCGCAGCACCAGAAGGGCCTCGGCGAAGTGATCGTCCATGGGTGCACTCTCCCCTGTCTCGTCCGGTCGCCGGTGCGGGTCGTCACAGGTCGTTGACCCAGTCGAGGCAGACGTGCTGACCCACGCAGTACGCGGTCACGGTCCCCAGCGGGCGCCCGTCAGGGGTCCTCTCACCTCCGGCCCCCGATCGCCCCGCTCGGCGACGCTGACCGTGTTCATTCGTACCAGGCGCCAGTTGACCTTGTGTCACGGCTGCTGAGGGTCGAGCACTGCCCCGACTCTCGAAGGCGACCACGCGCTCACCAGACCGCTTCCTTCCGGTCATCGACGGAACGGACCCCCCACGGGCTGCACGATGCGCTGCCTGGGTGGAGTTCAGGTCTCCGCCCTCCAGTCGCGCGCCACCGGACCGTCACCCCGCGCCCATCAGAAGACCGTCAAGGACGTGTTCGCCGTCTTGTCCCGCCGTCCCGGATGCGTTGGGATGTGGTCATGAACAGCGGTCCGCGCCACGACGATCGGCCACCGAATACGGTGCTGCCGACGGCGCCCGCTGTCCGCCCGGCTGTCTGAGACCGGCCGCGCGTCATCCGCGTACCCGCCGCCCTCCCCTGTAGGGGACGGCAAGGCCTCCGTACGCGTCCTCACCATCACCCGCATGAGCCGAACCCGGTCCGCCCTTGGCGGGACTCGGGGTCCGTCGGCCGTGCCCGCTTCCAGGATCCAGGAATCCGACATGCCTTCAACCCTGTCCGGCCGTACCGTCCTCGTCACAGGCGCCACCTCCGGCATCGGCTACGAGACCGCCCGCCGCCTCGCCGAACTCGGCGCCACCGTCCTGCTCCACGGCCGCACTCCCGAGGAAGCCCAAGCCGCCGCCGACCGGCTGATCGCGACCGCCGGCATCGACGGGACCCGGCTCCGGCCGCTGGCCGCCGACTTCACCCGCCTGGAGGAGGTCGAGGGCCTCGCCCGCGCCGTCGTGCGCGACCACCCGCGCCTGGACGTACTCGTCAACAACGCCGCCATCCCCGCACCCGAACGCCACACCCTGACCGCCGACGGCAACGAGATCGCCTTCCAGGTCAACTTCCTCGCCCACTACCTCCTCACCGACCTCCTGGCATCCGCCCTCACCACCGGGCCCGGTGGCCGCGTCGTCAACGTCTCCTCCGCGCTCCACCGCACCGCGGCCATCCAGTGGAACGACCCGCAGCGCGTGCGCCGCTACTCCCGCCTCGCCGCATACGCGCAGTCCCAGCTCGCGCTGACCGTCTTCGCCTCCGACCCCCGCGTCACCGCCGTCTCCGTCGACCCCGGCATCTGCGAGACCGGCCTCCTGCCGCTCTACGGACACGAGGGCGCGCCGGCCTCCGAGGGCGCCCGGCACGTCGTACGGCTCTGCGACCCGGCCACGGAGATCGCCAACGGCGCCTACTACGACCGCTCCGAGCGCGTCGCCCCGGCCCCCGCCGCCACCGAGGACCGCACCGTCAAACGCCTGAACAAGCTCGCCGACCTCCTCGTCGGCCACACCGCCTGAAGGGACACCTCAGCGGCCGCCTCCGGGACCGAACCCGTAAGGATGTCGTCGGTACGGCATCAACACCCCGTCAGGGCGGTCGGCCGGCGACCCGGCCGGTCCTAGTCTCGCTCCCATGCGACGACCCACCACTGACCCCTCGACCGGTGCTCGAGACGGGCACGCGGGGCCTCCCGGGCCGCTCGCGCGGGACGTGCACTGGGCCCGGGAGAGGCGGTCGGCGATCGGCGTCGCCCTCCTGCTGTTCGCCGCCCTGATCGGGATGGACGCCGCCGGGGGCCGGCTCGACCCGACCCGGGCCGCCCTCTGGACCGGCCTGGCCTTCCTCGTCTTCGTGATCCTGCTGCCGCTGCGGGTCTCCACCCGGCCCGGTCTGCTCAGCGCCCGCGGGCTGCTCGTGCGGCACACCGTCCGCACCGATTCCCTGGTCTCGGTCCGGTGGAACGACGGGGTGGCACAGCGGATGGTCCTCAAGGACACGGACGGGAACCGGGTGGAGATCGACCCGGCCGTCCTCGTCCGCAACCCCGAGATGTGGCGGCGACTGGACACGGACTCCCGTACCTCCGTCCGGCGCGGCACCCTGCTGTGCGGTGTGACCGCGCTGGGTGAACTGGGCGAGCGCATCGACCGGCAGACGGCTCGGACCGTGTTCAAGGTCTCCGGGCTGGAGTGACCGGCGGACGGCGCCCTGACGGGCCGGTCGCGTAATGGACGTACTCGCGGATCAGGCGGAACCCCGCCGACCAGACGAGGAGGGGTGACGCAGGCCAGGGCGAGGTGCCGGCGGCGGTGGCCGGGGGCGGCGAGGGCCGCGACGTCCTCGTACCGGCTGCCGAGGAAGTAGGTGCAGGCCAGTGAGAGGGCACGGCCACGTGGAAGGCGCCCCAGCAGAGGCCGGAGGACGCGAGCCGCTCGGGGCCGCCCCAGGTCCGGTGGATCCAGGCCGCCCCGGGTCCGAGGGCGTCGACGGCCCGCGCGTCCTGCGGAGTCAGCCGGCGCACGGTGACGCCGTGCGGGACGGGCGGACATGGCGGGCGCGCTGTGCACGTAGACCATGCGCTCCCACGGGTCGACGCGCTGGAACGCACCGCCCAGGAGGGGCAGGAAGCGGGCCGGAGAGGGAGGTGGGGAGGCGGGGGCGGCCCGGGGGCCGCCTGGGCGTGCGCTCCGCGCCGCCCCGTGTCCGTACAGCGGCCTCAGCGCGGTTTCGCAGGCGCTCGGGGACACCGCGTCGGCGGTGAGACACCGGGGTCGGTGCGAACGGCCCTTGCGAGGATGGTCTTCAGGAGCCGGTGAAGGCTGTGTTGTCGGGAGCCGCGGGTCCGGTCTCCGCCCCGAGGCGGAAGCGGAGGCGGCAGATGACGGCGTCGGTGTCGCGGCGCACCGCGTGGGCGACGACGGAGCCGCGCTGGTTCTGCAGCATCCGCTGCCACAGGTGCTCGGGTTCGGTCTCCGGGATGAGGACCGTGACCTGGGTGTCCGGGCGGGTCCGCGTGAGCTCGCGCACGTACGCCGACACCGGGCGGCCCAGCGAGCGGGTCTCCGAGGGGAGTTCGACGAGCTCGACCCCGGGCCGCCACAACTCCCAGTCCCGGCGCAGGGCTTCGGCGGCCTGCCGGTCCTCGGGCGCCGGGTGGGTGACGGTGACGGCGAGGACCTCGTCGCCGAGGGAACGGGCCGCGGTGAGGGCCTGGCTGGTCAGACGGGACAGACCCGAGACCGGGACCACGACGAGCGAGCGCGCGCGGTGCGGCGGCTGCGGGACGCGCCCCAGTTCGAGCCGCTCGCCGATCTCGGCGTAGGCGCGGTGGACCTTCTCGAAGGCGAGGACGATCAGCGGCAGGGCGACGACGATCAGCCAGGCGCCCTCGGTGAACTTGGTGGCGGTGACGACGACCGCGCAGACACCGGTCAGGACCGCGCCGAAGCCGTTGAGGGCGGCCTTGTACGGCCAGCCCTCGGGGCGTTCGCCGTACCAGTGGCGGACCATGCCGACCTGGCAGATGGTGAAGCCGACGAAGACGCCGATCGCGAACAGCGGGACGAGGGTGTTGGTGTCGCCGCCGGAGAACACCAGCAGGGCCGCGGAGACGAGGGCCAGCCAGACCACTCCGTGGCGGTGGACCTGCCGGTCGGCCTTGAGGGCGAAGACATGCGGCAGGTGGTTGTCCCTCGCGAGCAGGCTCATCAGGACGGGGAGGCCGCCGAAGGAGGTGTTCGCGGCGAGGGCCAGCAGCACCATGGTGGCGAACTGGACCACGTAGAAGGCCGCGTTGTGGCCGAAGGAGGCGTCGGCGAGCTGGGCGAGGACGGTGACGCCCTCGACGGGCTGGAGGTGGAAGCGGCCGATGAGGATGGACAGGCCGATCAGCATCACGCCGAGCAGGGCGCCGAGGGCGACCTCGGTGCGCTGGGCGCGGCGGGCGGCCGGGGCGCGGAAGGCCGGCACGGCGTTGGCGACGGCCTCGACTCCGGTGAGGGCGGAGCAGCCGGCGGCGAAGGCCTTGAGCAGCAGCAGGGCGCCGACGGCGGTGGCGCCTTCGCCGAGGGCGGAGGGGTGTCCGTCGGCGGAGGCGGTGCTGACCGGGCCGTCGCGGAGGAGCCCGACGGCGATCATCGCGAGGACGGAGCCGACGAACAGGGCGGTCGGAACGAGGAAGGCCTTGGCGGAGTCGACGACACCGCGCAGGTTCACCGCGGTGACCAGGACCAGCACCCCGAGGCAGATCCAGACCCGCTCCTCGTGGAGGCCCGGGAAGGCCGAGGTCAGGGCGGCCACACCGGCGGTGACGGAGACGGCGACGTTCAGGACGTAGTCGAGGATGAGCGAGGCCGCGGCGACCAGGCTGGTGCGCCGTCCGAGGTGGCGCTTGGCGACGGCGTAGGAGCCGCCGCCGTCCGGGAAGGCGGCGATGACCTGCCGGTAGGAGGCCACGAGGACGGCCAGCAGCGCGGCGATCGCCAGGGTCACCGGGAGGGTGAAGCCCAGCCCGTACCCGCCGGCCGCCGCCAGCACCAGCACGATCGACTCCGGCCCGTACGCGACGGAGGCCATGGCGTCCAGGGAGAGCGCGGCGACGCCCTGGAGGGCGGTCAGCTGGTGCCGGTCGCCGGCCCCGTGCGCGCCGGGTTCCGGCGGCTCCTCCCGGCCCTCCCCCGGCGCGGTCGCGGTCGGCTTCTCTACGTGTGCGGTCATGTCGCCGTTCCTCCGAATGGGCAAAGTCCAGGACAGCGTCGATGCCGAACGGGCCGACCACCAGCGCTCTTGGCGTTTTCCATACGCCGCCGCGGCCACTTTTCACTTGTTCCATATGGGCGGCGGGGGCGGCGTAAGAGGTCCGTCAAGAGGTGCGGCCGCGCGTTGCCCCGGCCCCGCGGAGGGGCACGCTTGAACCGGGCGGCATCCGCCCAGCGCTCTCGTCAGAGATCGGCCCGTCCGGACGGGAGGCACCACATGTCCGGGTACTGGTTCCGACT
>NZ_JBHVUQ010000208.1:6615-12506 GCF_042884105.1 Streptomyces sp. NPDC058157 | reverse complement strand
ACGCCGCGCGGCCCCGCCCGGTCAGTGGCGCCGGGCCGTCGGGCGGCGGGCGGCGTGGGGGCCGTAGCGGTCGTAGTAGTCCTGGAGGAGGCCGGACTCCTCCAGCACGGCGTCGGCCCAGGAGCGGTCGAGGCCGGGGGCCGCGGGCCGGGTGGCGACCGCGCAGGCTCCGGTGAGCATGCCGGCGTAGACGAGGTCGGAGTGGAGGTTGCTGATGCTGTCCGTCTCGTGGAAGTTGACGGGCCGGCCGCCGGCCAGCACGGTGACGTCGACGCCGCCGGGCAGCAGGTGGGTGCGCGAGCAGGGGCGGACGACGGGGTCGCCGTCGGCCAGGGCCTCCAGGGCGGGGAGGTCGAACTCGATGTCGCGGCTGCTGACGCTGGCCAGGTAGGCGGGGCCGGCGAGGGCGCGGAACTCCCGGGTGGACATGCTGGTGCGGCCGGTCACGCCGAAGACGAGCAGCGGCTGGTGGCGCTCCAGCAGGGCGGGCAGGTCCCGGTCGGTGACGTAGCCGCTCTCGTGGGCGTCGATGAGCTGGAGGATGTCGGCGTCGTGGACGGCGACCCGCATCCGGCGCTGGGTGAGCAGGGCGGCGATGTGGGCGCCGACGTTGCCGTAGCCGACGACCAGGGCGGGCTGGCCCTCTATCTTCACGGCGGGCAGCAGGTCCAGGGCCGTGGTGACGGCCTTCTCGGCGATCCAGTACGACTCGATGCGCCCCTTCAGGCGGGACTGGGCCACGGAGAACACCGGGAAGGGCAGCTCCGCCTCGCGGCCCTGGAGCTTGTAGATCCCGGACATGGTCTGCTCCACCACCCCCGCCCACTGTCCCGCGCCGGCCGGTGCGCCCTGGCCGGCGCGGGCCCGGTCCAGCAGGGCGGGGGCGACGTAGCCGCCGTCGTCCAGGGCCAGGCAGCGCAGGCCCCTGCGGCGGGCCCGTTCGGTGTGCTCGCGCACGGCGTCCGGGTCCCCGGCGTCGACGACGCGCACGCCCTGTTCGACGAGGTGGCCGTGGACGCGGTGGCGCCACTGGTAGGCGTAGTCCTTGCGCAGGACCGTCATCGCCTCCAGCGGGGCGCCCAGTTCGGCGAGGCAGCCGACGAGGTGGACGAGGTCGGTGAGGAAGTGGCCGGTGACCAGCACCGCGAACCCTTCGAGGGGTCTGCCGGGACGCAGCCGTTCGACGGCGGCGCTCATCAGCGGCAGCTCGCCCGCGACGCGCACCACCTCGTGCGCGGAGAGGGCCTGGCGGTGCCAGATCTCGGCCCAGTGCTCCAGCGAGGCCGGCGAGGGGGTCCCGCCGTGGCCCGAGAGGCGCAGGTTCAGCCGCAGCAGGGGGGATCCGGCGCCGTCGCGGCGCATCTCGGTGGAGACGTACATCGCCGCGTGCAGGCCGGGTTCGAGGCGGGCGGTGAGTTCCCCGCCGGCGTGGGTGAGCACGGCATCGGGACCCGCGGCCTCGCACAGGCGCCGGGCGGCGCGGTACAGGAGGTGCGGGCCGTCCTCGGGGTCGCCGGCCACCTCGACCGCCGTCGCCGCGAAGGGCGCCGGGCCCTCGGCGGGCCACCCGGTGCGGTGGTCCGGGCGCGGGGCGGTCAGGACATTCGATTCTCGGTCCACAGGAATTCCCATCCGTTCCACCCGCTCGAATTTCGGTGACGCTCCGTCGAGCGCCCCGCAGGTGAGACGTGCGGCGGGGCACGGAACTGAGATTACGGTCGTTCCGGAAATGTCCACCGCATTACGGGTGGAACCGTCCTCGAATCCCCCTGGAACCACGGGACGTCCGGGAGCGGGCGTCCGATACTCGAGCGACCTGGTCCCCACCCGAGGAGGAAACCGTGCCCACGGCACACGACTGGATCGACGCCCTCGCCCTGGAGCCGCACGTGGAGGGCGGGTATTTCCGTCGGACCTTCCAGGCGGACCACCGTCCCGCGATCGCGACCCCGGCGGGTGACCGGTTCACCCTGACGTCGATCCACTACCTGCTCACCCACTGGTCCCCGGTGGGGCACTGGCACCTGAACCGTTCCGACATCCTGCACTTCCACCACCACGGCGATCCGATCACCTACCACCTGCTGCACCCGGACGGCCGGCACGAGACCGCCGTGCTCGGACAGGACCCGGGGCGGGGCGAGGTGCTGACGCTGGCCGTGCCCGGCGGTGTGTGGAAGGCCTCGCACCTCACCGCCGGCGACCACGGCCTGATCAGCGAGGCGGTGGCCCCGGGGTTCGACTTCGCCGACATGACGCTGGGGCGGCCGGAGGAGCTGGCGGCGCTGTTCCCGCAGCACGCGGAGCTGGCACGGCGCTACTGCCGGCCGGCGGGCGCGGAGGGCTCCGGAGCGGCTACGGGGTGAGGGGCCACGGCGGTGCGGACGCAGGGGTGCACAGTCGTTTACCCTGGGGGTGAACAATCGTGCACCCCCACGGTGTCCCGCTCCCTCCCCCTCGTCTGGAGCAGCATGCCCTCCGCGATACCCGCCCCCGGCCGTCCGTCGGCCCACGCCCGGCTCGTCGTCCCCGTCCTCGCCTTCTGCGGCATGGTCGTCGCCGTGATGCAGACCCTCGTGGTCCCGCTGCTGCCGCACGTGCCCGCGCTGACGGGCGCGAGCCCGGGGGCGGCCGGCTGGCTGGTGACCATCACCCTCCTCACCGGGGCCGTCTTCACCCCGGTCCTGGGGCGCGTCGGCGACATGTACGGCAAGCGGCGGGTCCTGCTGGCCTCGCTCGGCGTGCTGACCCTCGGCTCGGTGCTGTGCGCGGTCAGCTCCCACATCGGGGTGCTGATCACCGGCCGGGCCCTGCAGGGCGCGGCCCTCGCGGTGATCCCGCTGGGCATCAGCATCATCCGCGACGAGCTGCCCGCCGAGCGGGTGCTGCCCTCGATCGCCCTGATGAGCTCGACCCTCGGCATCGGGGCGGCCATCGGCCTGCCGGTGGCCGCGGTGGTCATGGAGAACTTCGACTGGCACACGATGTTCTGGGCCTCGGCCGCGCTCGGCCTGACCGACCTGCTCCTGGTGCTGTGGATCGTCCCCGAGTCCCCCGTGCGCTCCCCGGGCCGCTTCGACCTGTGGGGAACCCTCGGCCTGACCGCCTTCCTCGTCGGGCTGCTGCTCGCCATCACCCAGGGCGCCGACTGGGGCTGGACCTCCGCGCGGACCCTGGGCCTGCTCGGCGCGTCGCTGGCCGCGGGTCTGCTGTGGGGCGGCTACGAGCTGCGCACCCGCTCCCCCATGGTGGACCTGCGGGTCTCGGCGCGGCCGGCCGTGCTGCTGACCAACGTGGCGGCCCTGCTGATCGGTTTCGCGTTCTACGCCAACTCCCTCGTCACCGGCCAGATGGTCCAGGAGCCCACCAGCACGGGGTACGGGCTCGGGGCGTCCATCGTGGTCAGCGGCCTGTGCCTGCTGCCCGGCGGCCTGGCGATGGTCGCCCTCTCCCCGGTCTCCGCGCGGATCTCCGCCACGTACGGGCCGCGCACGGCCCTGGCGCTGGCCGCCGTCGTCATGGCCGTCGGCTACGTGGTCCGCTTCTACACGAGCCACAGCCTCTGGCTGATCGTGGCCGGCGCCACCGTCGTCTCCTCCGGCACGGCGATCGCGTACTCGGCGCTGCCCGCCCTGGTCATGCGGGCTGTGCCGGTGGGCGAGACGGCCGCCGCCAACGGTCTGAACACGCTGATGCGGTCCGTCGGGCAGGCCTGCTGCAGCGCGGTGGTCGCCGCCGTGCTGGCCCATCTGACGTTCACGGCGGGCGGCCGCACCGCCCCGACCCTCCACGCGTACCTGCTGATCTTCCTGATCGCCGCCGGGGCGGCGCTCGCCGCGCTGGTCGCCACGCTGTTCCTGCCCTCGGACCGCCCGAGCGGCCGGGGCGCGCGGGGCGGTACCGTCTCGGTGTCAGCGTCCGTGACCGCCGCCCGGGAGAGCGCATGAGCACCACCGACGGATCCGCCACCGCGAGCGTCGAGGACGCCGGGGGCACGGGGAGCGGCCGGGACGCCATCGTCCGCGCCGCGCGCCGGGCGTTCACGCTCAAGCCGTACGCCGAGGTGACCATGCGGGGCATCGCCACCGCCGCCGGGGTGAGCCCCTCGCTGATCGTGAAGCGGTTCGGCACCAAGGAGGCCCTGTTCAACACGGTCGCCGACTTCGGGGCGGCCGCCGACGCCCTGTTCGCCGCCCCCCTGCCGGAGCTCGGGCGGCACCTGGTCCTGACCATGGTCGAACTCCGTGACCGCTTCGGCGGGGACCCGCTGCTGCGGGTGGTGTTCTCCCTCGGCATCGAGGACGAACGCACCCTGCTGCGGGCGCGGTTCCGCGAGCAGGTCACCGACCGGCTGGCCGGACGCCTGACGGGGCCGGACGCGGCGCTGCGCGCCGAGCTGATCGCCGGGCAGCTGCTGGGACTCGGTGCGACCCTGAGCCTGCACCGCCCGGACGGCGCGGGCGCGCACGCGAGCGCCGAGCGCCTGGCCGACCTGTACGCACCGGGCCTCCAACGCCTGGTCGACACCGCCTGACGGCCCGCGCCGGAGGGGCGGGGCGAGCCGTCCGGTGGGCCGGGCCTCAGGCCGTCTCGAAGCCGGTGACCAGGGTGCGCGGCAGGTACTCCGTGTCGGCCGCCGGCAGCCAGCCGTGCGTCCGGTAGGCGAGCGCGGCCAAGGCGAGCGGCAGCAGCGGGAGGAGGGTGCGCGGCCGGGTGAGGGGGCCGGGCTGGGCGCTGTGGTGCAGCAGGAGTGCGGCCAGCTCGGAGTCGAAGGCCTCTCGGTCGCCCGCGGCCACGGCGCGCAGCACCCGCAGCCCCATGGCGTCGGGCCGCCCCAGGAGCCCCTCACCGGCGGCTCCGGCCGCGCAGGCGCGGATCCGCTCCAGCCCGGCGTCGACGGCGGCGAGCTTCGCCCGGTCGCTCGGCGGATACTCCTCTTCCTCGTCCCCGGTGTCCCCGAGGACCTGGGCCAGGAATCCCTTGACGAGTTCCGTCGTGGGGTCGCCCGGGGCGTTCCCGTCCCATTCCTGGCGGGCGAAGTGGAAGGCCTCCCCGTTCTCCGTGACGGTGTCGGCGAGGACCGCGAGGCAGAACGCGTCGTTCCACTCCCAGGCGGTGACCCCGTCCAGGTCGTCGCGCTCGCCGCCGGGCCGGTAGCTCATCCCGAAGTTCACGTGGTCGAGGAAGACGCTGAAGGAGTCGTACGTGTTGTACGCGGCGTACGAGACCGCGCCGGCGGCCGCCGCGGCCGCGTCCTTCAGGTAGGCCTGGGCCTGCGGGGTGTCGAGGGCGGGCGCCCCGAGGGAGAGCGCGCCCAGGTGGTCGAGGAGGTCCTCGGCGAGCCGCTGCCACTCGTAGGTGGCCATCCGCCCGCCCCGCGACATCGTGCGGACCTGTGCCCCGAACCGGTCGTCGAAATCCTCCAGGGCCGCCGCGACGGCCGCTTCCTCCACCTGATGACGCTCTATCCGCACCGCACCGCTCCTTGATCACCGACTGTTCCCCCAGCCTAGGCCCCGGGTCCGACAGCGGCCCGGGGCGGGGCGGCGGACGGGCCGTCAGGTACCGTGCGGCGGGGGCGGCAGCGGCGGGAGGGACGGCTCGTCCAGCCAGGCGGCGCAGAGGCCGTCCGTCGGCCGGGACGCGTAGCGGGCGGCGTGCGCGGTGAAGGCGGCCGTGGTCACCACGCCGTGGCGGTGCTCCACGGCCCAGTCGCGCAGCATGCGGAAGAAGGCCCGGTCGCCCAGGGCGCAGCGGAGCGCGTGGACGGTCAGGCCGCCGCGCTCGTAGAGGCGGTCGTCGAACATCAGCTTGCGGCCCGGGTCGGACAGGCGCAGGTCCTGCGGCCGGGAGGCGAGGAGGCGGTGCGCGGCGGCGGCGCGTTCGTGCGC
>NZ_JBHVUQ010000208.1:0-6605 GCF_042884105.1 Streptomyces sp. NPDC058157 | reverse complement strand
GCGGCGGCGAGGGTGCGCCGTTCGTGCGCGGTGCGGCCGCCGGAGCGTTCCGACCACAGCCATTCGGCGTACTTGGCGAAGCCCTCGTTGAGCCAGATGTGCCGCCAGTCGGCGATGGTCACGCTGTTGCCGAACCACTGGTGGGCGAGTTCGTGGGCGATCAGCCGCTCCGAACCCCGGGCGCCGTCCACGTGGTTGGCGCCGAAGGTGGACAGGCCCTGGGCCTCCACCGGGACGTCCAGTTCCTCGTCGGTGACGACCACCGTGTACTCGCCGAAGGGGTAGGGCCCGAACAGCTCCTCGAACAGCCGCATCATGGCGGGCTGGCGGGCGAAGTCGTGGCCGAAGCGCGCCAGCAGGTGCGCGGGGACGTGGGCGTTCTGGGGGACGGCGCCGGGCCCGGCGCCGTCCAGTGCCACGGTCCGGTAGTGGCCGACGGACAGGCCCACCAGGTAGCTGGAGGTGGGCGCGGGCTGCTCGTACACCCAGGTGGTGGTGCTGGCCCCGGTGGTGCGCGTGAGGAGCCGGCCGCCCGCCGCGACGGTGTACGCGGACGGCGTGTTGAGGGAGAGGTGGTAGGAGGCCTTGTCGGCGGGGCGGTCGTTGCACGGGTACCAGGAGGGCGCGCCGACCGGCTGGCTGGCCACCAGCGCGCCGTCGGTCAGCTCCTCCCAGCCGATGCCGCCCCAGGGGCTGCGCACCGGCTTGGGGTTGCCCGACCAGTGCACCTCGACGGTGAACGCGGCGCCGGCGGGCAGCGGCCGGGCGGGCCGGATCCGCAGCCGGCCCGCCCGGTGGGTGTGGTGCGGGGCGCGGCCGTCGACCAGGACCCGGCCCAGCCGGAAACCGGCCGCCAGGTCGAGCCGGAACTCTGCCAGCGCGGCCGGGCCGGCGATGGCGCTGATCCGGGCCCGGCCGGTGAGCCGGTTGGGGCCGGGCCGGTAGTCCAGGGCGAGTTCGTAGCGGTGCGCGTGGTAGCGCGGGTCGCCGTTCTCCGGGAAGTACGGGTCCGGTGCCGGTGTCTGCTGGCCGCTCACTGCCCTGTCCGCTCCCTGCGCCGTGCTCGTCCGGGGTGCCGGTGCGCCGTCCCGCCACCGGCCGGCCGCCGGCGGACGACGCGGGTTCGGGAACGCGGGTTCAGGAACGCCACGCCTCGATCGGGTTGCCCAGCCAGCGGGTGCCGTCGGGGACGGATTCCCCGGCCATCACGAGGGAGGCGGGGCCCACCGTGGCGCGGGCTCCGATCGTGCTCCCGGGCAGGGCGATCCCGCCCGGGCCCAGGGTGGCGCCCTCGCGCAGCACCACAGTATCCGTCCGCAGGATCCGGTCGTGGAAGAGATGCGTCTGCAACACGCAGCCCCGGTTGACGCCGGCGCCGTCGCCGAGGGCCACCAGGTCCGTTTCGGGCAGCCAGTGGCTCTCGCACCACACCCCGCGCCCGATCCGGGCGCCGAGCCCGCGCAGCCACAGGTTCAGCAGCGGGGTGCCGGGCACCGATCCGGCCAGCCAGGGCACGGCCAGGACCTCCACGAAGGTGTCGGCGAGCTCGTTGCGCCAGACGAACGCGCTCCACAGCGGGTGCTGCCCCACCCGGTGGCGGCCCACCAGCAGCCACTTGGCGGCCACGGTGAGCGCGCAGGCGGCCGTCCCTGCGGTGAGCAGGACCGCTCCCGACAGCAGCGCGGCGCCCCCGGCACCCAGCGGGCGGGCCAGGGCGCAGAGCGCCGCCGCGCTCAGGACGGCCAGCGCGGCCGAGCAGAACACCGGGACGAGCCGGCACAGTTCGACCAGGCCGCGCGCCCACAGCAGCCGCGCCGGCGGGTCGTAGGTGCGGCCGTGGTCGCCGGCCGCCGCGGAGCGGGGCAGCCGGACCGGCGGCAGGCCCAGGTAGGAGCCGCCCTTCTTGGCCTTCTTGGGCGTGGCGGACAGCACCCCGACGAGGCCGTCGTCGGGCACCCCGCGGCCGGGCGCGGTCATCCCGGAGTTGCCGAGGAACGCCCGGCGGCCGATCCGCGACGGCCCGATCCGCACCCAGCCGCCGCCGAGTTCGCAGGGGGCGGTCAGGGTGTCGTCGGCGAGGAACGCGCCGTCGCCGACGGTGGTGAGGCTGGGCAGTCCGAGGACGGTGGAGACCTCCGCGCGGCGCCCGACGCGCATGCCGAGCAGCCGCAGCCACACGGGGGTGGCCAGCGCGGCGTACAGCGGGAAGAGCGTGTCCCGGGCCAGGTCCATCAGCTGGGTGACCGCCCAGGCCTGCCAGCCGGTCCGGCTGTGCGTGGGATGGTGACCGCTGCGCAGCCCGAGGCTGAGCAGGCGTACGCAGACCAGCACGAGCAGGGCGTAGGCGAGCCCGTAGGCGAGGGCCCCGGGCACCACGGCGAGCAGCGCCCCGCGCAGGGCCGGGCCCGGGCCCCCGCCGGCCGGCACGAACCGGCCCGCGACCAGCAGCGCGGGCAGGGCGGCGACCAGCGGCAGGGCGGTGAGGCCGACGCCGGTCGCCCCGTACATGGCCCGCCACAGGAGCGGGCGCGGCGGGCGCGGCCGGGGCCAGTCGTGCTTGGCCCGGCCCAGCTTCACGGCGGGGGCGCCCGCCCACCGCTGGCCGGTCGGGACCTGCCCGACGACGGCGGAACCGGGGGCCACCTCGGCCCGCTTGCCGACCCGCGCCCCGGGGAAGAGCAGGCTGCGGGTGCCGACGACCGCGCCCGCGCCGACCCGGACCGGGCCGATCACGAGCTGGTCGCCGTCCAGCCAGTGCCCGCGCAGGTCCACCTCCGCCTCGACGGCGCAGCCGCGGCCGAGCCTGAGCAGGCCCGTGACCGGGGGCAGGGAGTGCAGGTCCACCTCGGGCCCGACCCGGGCGCCGAGGGCCCGCGCGTAGCGTTCCAGCCAGGCCCCGGTGAGGGAGGTCGCCCCGGCGCACTCGGCGAGCCGCTCGGCGGTCCACAGCCTCAGGTGCACGCTCCCGCCCCGCGGATGGCGTCCGGCGCCCACCCCGCGCAGCAGCAGCCGCGCACCGCCCGCCGCGATCGCGAGCCGGCCGGGCGGGCTCAGCAGCGCCGCGGCCCCGGCGGCGACGAGCCACCAGGAGGCGGTGGGCGCCCACGGGTAGGGGCCGAGCCGGTGCAGGACGTTGCCCAGGGCGAACAGCACCACCGTCCAGCGCAGGCCGGCCAGGGTGAACAGCGGGAGCAGCAGCAGGCATTGCAGGATCCGGGCGCGGGGCGGGACCGGGGCGACGGTGCGGGGCGCCTCGTCCTCACTTACCGATTTCTCCAGCCGCCGGGCCAGCTTGCGCAGCACGGGCTGCTGGTAGACGTCGAGGACGGCGGCGCCCGGGTAGCGGGTGCGCAGCAGGGTGGCCAGCCGGGCGGCGGCGAGGCTGCCGCCGCCGATGGCGAAGAAGTCGTCGTCGGCGCCGGTCACGGGCACGCCCAGGGCCTCGGCCCACTGTTCGGCGAGCCAGGCCTCGGTGCCGTGGAGTTCCCCGGCGGGCACGGTGGCCGCGGCGCCGGGCAGGGGCCAGGGCAGGGCGTCGCGGTCCACCTTGCCGGAGGTACGGGTCGGCAGGGCGTCGACGGGGGCGAGCAACGGGACGAGCGCGGCGGGCAGTTCGGTGCGCAGCCGGGCGAGGGCGGCCGCGTGGTCCCAGCCGTCCTGGGTGACGAGGTAGCCGACGAGGAGCTGGTTGCCGCCGCGCGCGGTGCGGACGGCGGCGGCCGCGCCGGCGACCCCGGGCAGGGCCTGGAGCGCGGCGTCGACCTCGCCGAGTTCGATGCGGCGGCCGCCGAGCTTGACCTGTTCGTCGCCGCGCCCGAGGAAGACCAGCCCTTCCGGTTCCGCGCGCACCAGGTCGCCGCTGCGGTAGGCGCGCGGCCAGCCGAGGGAGGGCAGCGGCGCGTACTTCTCGGCGTCCTTGGCGGGGTCGAGGTAGCGGGCCAGTCCGACGCCGCCGATCACGAGCTGCCCGCTGCCGCCCATCGGCACCGGCTCGCCCGACCCGTCGACGACGGCGAGTTCCCAGCCGGCCAGCGGCAGGCCGATCCGCACCCGCTCCTCGCCGGTCAGGAGGGAGGCGCAGGCGACGACGGTGGCCTCGGTGGGCCCGTAGGTGTTCCAGACCTCGCGGCCCTCGGTGACCAGGCGGCGGCTCAGCTCGGGCGGGCAGGCCTCGCCGCCGAAGACCAGCAGCCGGACCTCGTCCAGGTGTTCCGGTTCCCAGAGGGCTGCCAGGGTGGGGACGGTGGAGACGACGGTGATCTCCTGGTCCACCAGCCAGGGGCCGAGGTCGGCGCCGCCCCGGACCTGTGAGCGCGGGACGGGCACGAGGCAGGCGCCGTGGCGCCAGGCCAGCCACATCTCCTCGCAGGAGGCGTCGAACGCGACGGACAGACCGGCCATCACCCGGTCGCCGGGGCCGAGCGGCTCGTCGGCGAGGAAGAGGGCGGCTTCGGCGTCGACGAACGCGGCGGCGCTGCGGTGGGTGACGGCGACGCCCTTGGGCTTGCCGGTGGAGCCGGAGGTGAAGATGATCCACGCGTCGTCCCCGGGCGCGGGCGGTGCGGGGCGGACCCGGCCCGGCGCGCGGGTGCCGGTGACCTCGATGCCGGGGCCGGCGCCCAGGACGGCCCTGACCCCGGCCTCGGCGAAGACCAGCCGGGCCCGTTCGTCGGGGTCCTCGGCGTCGACCGGTACGTAGGCGGCGCCGGCCGCGAGGACGGCGAGGACGGACACGTACAGGTCGTTGGTCCCGGAGGGCACCCGTACGCCGACCCGGTCGCCGGGGCCGATGCCGCAGGCGGCCAGGACCCGGCGCCGGCGCTCGACCTCGGCGGCCAGGGCCCGGTAGGTCAGCCGGGCGCTGCCGTCGTCGAGGGCGGGCTCGTCGGGGTGGGCGCGGACGGAGGCGGCGAACACGTCGAGGAGGGTGCGGGGCGGGGCGGGCGGCCCGGCGGAGAACCGGGCGGACTTGGCGGCCGCACCCGCATCCCGCTCCCCGTCCTGCTGCCGCCCCTCGTCCCTCTCGCCCCTCTCATTCCTCTCATCCCTCTCGCCCCTCTCGTTCTTCTCCTCCCGCCCCTCCCTCTCCTCCCCGTCCTCCCCGTCCTCGTCCAGCAGATCGAGTTCACCGTGCCCTGGTGTGATTGCCATCGGCCCTCGCGTCCCGTTCCGGAAGCGTCCGGAGCGCGGAGGCTTGCGTTCCGGCGCCGGACAGCCCATCAGCGTAGTGCGGCTGCGGGGCGATTCCGGTCGAAGCGCCGGGTGTGGCCGGATCACACCGCCCTTCGGGTGGTGGCCGGACGTGTCGGCCGCCCGGCACCGGCGGTCGTTCGCGATGCTGGGCCGGGCGCGGCAGCGGTTCGACGGCCGGCCTCCCGCACGGTGACAAGGAGAGCGGCATGCCGACGGACTCGGTCGGACGGTTCCTGACGGCCCTGGACCCCGGGCACCGGGAGGCCGTCGCGGCCAGGCCGCGCGAGGAGCAGGAGCGGCTCGCGGCGGCCTGGGAGGAGGAGCTGGGGGTGGACGACGAGCTCGACACCCTGGACGAGCTGTCCCCGCCCGCGGCCGAGGCGGAGGCGGCCCGGCGGGTCATGGAGCGCGAGTCCTGACTCCGCTCGGGCCGCGCCTGGACGGCGCCCCGGCCGTCAGCAGCCGAGGGTGACCTCGTGGACCACGGGCCTGGCCGCCCAGGGGAACGAGGCGACGCCGAAGGCGGCGCGCACGGTCGATCCGCAGGGGGCTGATGCGGCCTCGCCCCGTACCTCGAGGGCCGACGCGGTGAAGACGACCGGGCCTTGCCGGGTGACGGGCGCGCCGGCGCCGACGACCTCGACGGACAGGGTCGTCAGCAGTTCCTTCGGGGCCGGGGCCGGGCTGCCGGGAGAGGGCGGGCCGGCGAGTCCGACCGTGCCGTAGAACTCGACGGTGGTGCCGGTGACTTCGGCGCACACCCGGGTGGAGAGGCCGGCCTGGAGGCCGGAGGGCCCGCAGGAGGTGACCGTCGGGGGCACGGGGGTGTCGGCGAAGGCGGGGGCGGCCGTCAGGGCGGTGAGGCAGACGGCGCCGGCGGCGAGGAGGGCTGAGCGGTTCATCGGATTCTCCCGAGGAGTTGGTCGGTGTTGGACCGTACGTCCTTGTGTCATGTGATATTTCACATGACACAAGAATTCAAAGTGATCATGAGCTGAACCGGACACGCCCGATCCATGACGACTCCCCCGTGCACCGTACGATTCCGGCCGGTGGAAACGGATCGAACGGAGAACAAGGTGCGCAGGCCAGGGCGGGGACTGGGGATCGCGGCACTCGTGATGCTCATGGCCGGATTGCTGATGGTGTCCGGGGGTGCGCTGGTGCCCAGGCTGCTGTACCGGGGCGCGATGTACTCGGCGGCGGCCATGGAGCCCACCTACACCAGGGGCGACCTGCTGCTGTTCCGCAAGGACGCGGGCGAGGTGCGGCGCGGGGACGTGGTGCTGGTGGCCTTCGGCCCCATGGACGGCGGCGAGGACCCCGGAGGGCCGGTGGTCGAACGGGTCGTGGCGGTGGGCGGCGACACCATCGCGTACGAGCCGGGCGCGTCCCGCCTCACGCTCAACGGC
>NZ_JBHVUQ010000207.1:0-12506 GCF_042884105.1 Streptomyces sp. NPDC058157 | reverse complement strand
GCGTTTGAGCGCACCGGGCGCGGAGCGCACGGAACGGGGTCCGGGGCGGAGCCCCGGGATACGGAGAAAGGGCGGGGCGGGGAGACAGCTCCGCGCAGCGGCGCCCCGGCCCCGCCCCGCCGGGGAACGGCGAAGGCCCCGGGGGCCAAGTGGCACCCCGGGGCCTTCGGAAGCTGCGGCAGCCTAGGGAAGCTGCGCGGCACGCGCCTCGCGCCGGTTGTGGCGGAACGTGTTCGCCCGCCGCGTCGTCGCGAACAGCGGAATCGTCGCCGCGAGGGCGATCTGCAGCGCGCACCCCGTCTGGAGGAGCAGCTGGCCGCCCGGGGCGTCGAACGCCCAGGCGGCGAGGAGCCCCATGGCCCCGACGATCCAGCTGAGCATCGCCGCCGCGAGGGCCCCCCGCGGCTTCGGGTACTCGACCCGGCTCACCATCAGCCAGGCCACGCCGACGATCGCCAGCAGGGTCGGCACGAACGGCAGCTCCAGCAGCACGATCGAGACGACCGTCAGCGCGCCGAAGGGGCTCGGCATGCCCTGGAACATGCCGTCCTTCATCGTCACGCAGCTGAATCTCGCGAGCCGCAGTACGACCGCCAGCAGCACCACGATCGCCGCCAGCGCCGACACCTTCTGGTGCGCGTCGTCGGCGACCATCCCGTAGACCAGCACGAAGTACGCCGGCGCGAGGCCGAAGCTGATCAGGTCGGACAGGTTGTCCAGCTCGGCGCCCATCGGGGAGCTGCGCAGCTTGCGGGCCACGATGCCGTCGAAGAGGTCGAAGACCGCCGCGAGGAGCATCAGTATCACCGCGGTCGCCGCGCTGTGCCGGGCCATGCCGGACTCGCCGCTTCCGGTGAGGTGCGGGATGAGGATCCCCGTGGTGGTGAAGTACACCGCCATGAATCCGCACGTCGCGTTGCCCAGCGTGAGGGTGTCCGCTATCGACAGCCGCAGCGAGAGCGGCATGTCGTCCTCGGCGGACTCCTCAGGGGCGGACTCGGGCACCCAGCCGGTGGCAGGAGTCTCGGGGTCAGTCACGGTCAATTCGGGTCACCCCCGCGGTGGTGGCCTGACCGACCTCGACCGCGACCTCGACGCCCTCCGGGAGGTAGATGTCGACGCGGGAGCCGAAGCGGATCAGACCGATGCGTTCGCCCTGCTCCACCTTGGTACCGGCCGGCAGGTACGGGACGATGCGACGGGCGACGGCGCCGGCGATCTGCACCATCTCGATGTCGCCGAGCTCGGTGTCGAAGTGCCAGACGACGCGCTCGTTGTTCTCGCTCTCCTTGTTGAACGCCGGGACGAACCCGCCGGGGATGTGCTCCACGGACGTCACCGTGCCCGCCAGGGGCGCGCGGTTGACGTGGACGTTCAGCGGGCTCATGAAGATCGCGACGCGGGTGCGCCCGTCCTTCCACGGCATGATGCTCTGCACCACACCGTCGGCGGGCGAGATGACGCGGCCCTGCGCGATCTCGCGCTCGGGGTCGCGGAAGAACCACAGCATGCCCGCCGCGAGCGCGGTGGTGGGCACGGCCACGGCGGCCCAGCGGCCGGACTTGCGGGCCCGGGTCAGGCTGAGGGCCGCGGTGGCAACGGTCGGCAGAAGCCACGGCGATGCTCCGCGCGCGAGGCGTACGCCGAGTCGGCTGTCGCGAGGTGCAGAGGTTTGGCTGTGGGGCATGGATGACCTTCGTAGCGGGTGATTGCCGCGCCGCAAACGGGGGGACGGGACGGCGGCTTTACTGGAATGCTATCGGTTGCGCGCAACAACTGGGCAAGCCAGAAGCCGAGTCGATGGCCCCCAGCCAGTGACTGGCAGTGATCCTCCCACGGAAAACCGTGGGAAGAATCACTGCAAAAGGGACTTTCAGCCCTGGACTCGGTACTCCTCGAGCAGGCGGCGCCCGATGATCATTTTCTGGATCTCGGCGGTACCTTCACCGATCAGAAGCATCGGGGCCTCCCGGTAGAGGCGCTCGATCTCGTACTCCTTCGAGAATCCGTAGCCGCCGTGGATGCGGAAGGCATCTTCGACGACCTCCTTGCAGTATTCGGAGGCGAGGTACTTCGCCATGCCGGCTTCGAGGTCGTTTCGTTCCCCGGAGTCCTTTTTGCGTGCCGCGTTCACCATCATGGCATGGGCCGCTTCGACCTTGGTAGCCATCTCGGCCAGCTTGAACTGGATGGCCTGGTGCTGGGCGATGGCCTTGCCGAAAGTGTGACGTTGCTGGGCATAAGAGACACCCAGCTCGAACGCACGCTGCGCTACGCCGCAGCCACGGGCCGCCACGTTGACGCGGCCGACCTCGACCCCGTCCATCATTTGGTAAAACCCTCGGCCGGTCTGGCCGCCCAGGACCCGATTGGCCGGAATGCGCAGTCCGTCCATGATCAGCTCGGTGGTGTCGACACCCTTGTAGCCCATCTTGTCGATCTTGCCCGGGATGGTCAGGCCCGGACGGACCTCACCGAAGCCCGGCTCCTTCTCGACGAGGAAGGTGGTCATCGACTTGTGCGGGGCCGTGCCCTCGGGGTGTCCTTCGTCACTTCGGACCAGGACCGCGACCAGGGTGGAGCTGCCACCGTTCGTCAGCCACATCTTCTGGCCGTTCAGGACGTACTCGTCGCCGTCCTTGACCGCCTTCGACGTGATCGCCGACACGTCCGAGCCCAGACCCGGCTCCGACATCGAGAACGCGCCGCGCACCTCGCCCAGGGCCATGCGCGGCAGGAAGTGGTCCTTCTGCTCCTGCGTGCCGTGCTGCTTGAGCATGTACGCCACGATGAAGTGGGTGTTGATGATGCCCGAGACGGACATCCAGCCGCGGGCTATCTCCTCGACGCACAGGGCGTAGGTGAGGAGCGACTCACCGAGACCGCCGTACTCCTCGGGGATCATCAGGCCGAAGAGGCCGAGCTCCTTGAGGCCGTCGACGATCTGCTGCGGGTACTCGTCGCGGTGCTCCAGCTCGGTCGCGACCGGGATGATCTCCTTGTCGACGAACTCCCGGACGGTCTTGAGGATCTCCTGCTGGACGTCGGTGAGTCCGGCGGTCTGGGCGAGTCGGGCCATGGCTACTTCTCCTGCGTCTTCAGCTCCGGGCGGCCCGGCTGTTCGCCGCCGCGCGCCTTGATGTACGTCTCGGTCGGGACCATCACCTTGCGCCGGAAGACGCAGACGAGGGTGCCGTCCTGCTTGTAGCCCTTGGTCTCCACGTACACGATCCCGCGGTCGTCCTTGGACTTCGACGGGGTCTTGTCGAGGACCGTGGTCTCGCCGTAGATCGTGTCGCCGTGGAAGGTCGGCGCCACGTGCCGCAGGGACTCGATCTCCAGGTTGGCGATGGCCTTCCCGGAGACGTCCGGCACGGACATGCCGAGCAGCAGGGAGTAGATGTAGTTGCCCACGACGACGTTCTTGCCGAAGTCGGTCGTGTTCTCGGCGTAATTGCTGTCCATGTGCAGCGGGTGGTGGTTCATGGTCAGCAGGCAGAAGAGGTGGTCGTCGTACTCGGTGACCGTCTTCCCGGGCCAGTGCTTGTAGACCGCGCCGACCTCGAACTCTTCGTATGTGCGTCCGAACTGCATGGCCCTACGCCTCCGGGATCTCGAACTTGGTGGTGCGCTCCATGCCGGCGGCGCGGCCCTTGCCGGCGATGACCAGGGCCATCTTGCGGCTGGCCTCGTCGATCATCTCGTCGCCGAGCATCGCGGAGCCCTTCTTGCCGCCCGCCTCGGAGGTGCACCAGTCGTAGGCGTCGAGGATCAGCTCGGCGTGGTCGTAGTCCTCCTGCGAGGGGGAGAAGACCTCGTTGGCCGCGTCGACCTGGCCGGGGTGCAGCACCCACTTGCCGTCGAAGCCCAGGGCGGCGGCGCGGCCGGCCACCTCGCGGTAGGCGTCCACGTCGCGGATCTGGAGGAAGGGGCCGTCGATCGCCTGGAGGTCGTGCGTCCGGGCCGCCATCAGGATCCGCATCAGGATGTAGTGGTAGGCGTCCGCCGGGTAGCCGGGCGGCTGCATGCCCACGACCAGGGACTTCATGTTGATCGAGGCCATGAAGTCGGCCGGGCCGAAGATGATGGTCTCCAGGCGCGGCGAGGCGGCGGCGATCTCGTCGACGTTCACCAGGCCCTTGGCGTTCTCGATCTGCGCCTCGATGCCGATCTTGCCGACCTCGAAGCCCATCGTCTTCTCGATCTGGGTGAGCAGGAGGTCGAGCGCCACGACCTGCTGGGCGTCCTGGACCTTCGGCAGCATGATGCAGTCGAGGTTCTGGCCGGCGCCCTCGACGACCGTGATCACGTCGCGGTACGTCCAGTGGGTGGTCCAGTCGTTGACGCGCACCACGCGGGTCTTGCCGGTCCAGTCGCCGTTGTTCAGCGCGTCCACGATGGTGTGGCGGGCGCCTTCCTTGGCGAGCGGGGCGCAGGCGTCCTCCAGGTCCAGGAAGACCTGGTCGGCCGGCAGGCCCTGGGCCTTCTCCAGGAAGCGCGGGTTGGAGCCCGGCACCGCGAGGCAGGAGCGGCGCGGCCGCAGCCGGTTGACCGGGGACGTGGGCGTGGTCATGCGGAGACCTCCAGGGGGTCGAGCTTGTTCGCTTTCCGGATCTCGTCGACGATACGGCCGATGATCTCCGTGATACCGAAGTCCTTGGGTGTGAAGACGGCGGCGACTCCGGCCGCCCTGAGGGAGACGGCGTCGGCGTTCGGAATGATGCCCCCGACGATGACGGGGATGTCGCCCGCCCCCGCCGTGCGCAGGCGTTCCAGGACGTCCGGGACGAGCGCGCTGTGCGAACCGGACAGGATGGACAGTCCCACGCAGTGCACGTCCTCGGCCAGCGCCGCCGTCGAGATCTCCTCGGGCGTCAGCCGGATGCCCTGGTAGACCACCTCGAACCCGGCGTCGCGGGCCCGGACGGCGATCTGCTCGGCGCCGTTGGAGTGCCCGTCCAGGCCGGGCTTGCCGACCAGCAGGCGCAGCCGGCCCGAGCCCAGCTCGTCCGCGGTCCGGGTGACCTTCTCGCGGACCAGGGCCAGCGGAGTGCCCTCCTCGGCGGTGACCGCCACCGGGGCCGAGGAGACCCCGGTCGGGGCCCGGAACTCGCCGAAGACCTCGCGCAGGGCGCTCGCCCACTCGCCGGTGGTGACCCCGGCCCTGGCGCACTCCAGGGTGGCCTCCATCAGGTTCTCGGTGCCCGCCGCGGCCTCCTTGAGCCGCTCCAGGGTCTGGTCGACGGTCGGGAAGACGTACGGGTCGCCGCCGCCCTGGCGGTCCGAGGCCTCCTGGCGCTCGGAGCGCCAGCGCCGGATCCGCTCGACGGTGAACTCCTCGACCGCCGCGTCGACCGTCATGATCGCGCCGTCCAGGTCGGCGGTGAGCGGGTTCTCCTCGGACTGCTGGAAGCAGTTCACCCCGACGATCTTGTCCTCGCCGGACTCGATCCGGGCGCGCCGCTCGGCGTGCGAGGAGACCAGCTGGGACTTCAGGTACCCGGACTCGACGGCGGCCATCGCGCCGCCCATCTCCTGGATTCGGTCGATCTCGGCCAGGCAGTCGGCGACCAGGGAGTCGACCTTGGCCTCGATGACGTGGGAGCCGGCGAAGATGTCCTCGTACTCCAGCAGGTCGCTCTCGTGGGCGAGGACCTGCTGGATGCGCAGCGACCACTGCTGGTCCCAGGGCCGGGGCAGGCCCAGCGCCTCGTTCCAGGCGGGCAGCTGCACCGCGCGGGCGCGGGCGTCCTTGGAGAGGGTGACGGCCAGCATCTCCAGGACGATGCGCTGGACGTTGTTCTCCGGCTGCGCCTCGGTCAGGCCGAGGGAGTTGACCTGGACGCCGTAGCGGAAGCGGCGCTGCTTGGCGTCCTCGATGCCGTAGCGCTCCCGGGTGACCTGGTCCCAGATGCGGCCGAAGGCGCGCATCTTGCACATCTCCTCGATGAAGCGGACGCCCGCGTTCACGAAGAAGGAGATCCGGGCGACCACCTCGCCGAAGCGCTCCTCGGGCACCTGGCCCGAGTCGCGCACCGAGTCCAGGACGGCGATCGCCGTGGACATCGCGTACGAGATCTCCTGGACCGGGGTGGCCCCGGCCTCCTGCAGGTGGTAGCTGCAGATGTTGATCGGGTTCCACTTCGGGATGTGGTTGACCGTGTACGCGATCATGTCCGTCGTCAGGCGGAGGGAAGGTCCCGGCGGGAAGACGTGCGTCCCGCGCGAGAGGTACTCCTTGACGATGTCGTTCTGGGTGGTGCCCTGGAGCTTGGCGATGTCCGCGCCCTGCTCCTCGGCGGCCACCTGGTAGAGCGCCAGCAGCCACATGGCGGTGGCGTTGATCGTCATCGAGGTGTTCATCTGCTCCAGGGGTATGTCCTGGAACAGCCGCCGCATGTCGCCCAGATGGGAGACCGGGACCCCGACCCGGCCGACCTCGCCGCGGGCGAGGATGTGGTCCGGGTCGTAGCCGGTCTGCGTCGGCAGGTCGAAGGCCACCGACAGGCCGGTCTGCCCCTTGGCGAGGTTGCGGCGGTACAGCTCGTTGGACGCCTCGGCCGTGGAGTGGCCGGCGTACGTCCGCATGAGCCACGGACGGTCCTTCTGGCGCTCTGTCATCTCAGGCGATCCTTACGGCCTTTGAGCGGACTCAGACGTTGCGGAAGCGGTTGATGGCGTCGAGGTGCTTGGCGCGCAGCTCGTGGTCGCGCACGCCCAGACCCTCCTCGGGGGCGAGGGCGAGGACGCCGACCTTGCCCTGGTGGAGGTTGCGGTGGACGTCGTAGGCGGCCTGGCCGGTCTGCTCCAGGGAGTAGACCTTCGACAGGGTGGGGTGGATCTTGCCCTTGGCGATCAGGCGGTTGGCCTCCCACGCCTCGCGGTAGTTGGCGAAGTGCGAGCCGATGATCCGCTTGAGGGACATCCACAGGTAGCGGTTGTCGTACTCGTGCATGTAGCCCGAGGTGGAGGCGCAGGTGGTGATGGTGCCGCCCTTGCGGGTGACGAAGACGGAGGCGCCGAAGGTCTCGCGGCCCGGGTGCTCGAAGACGATGTCGATGTCCTCGCCGCCGGTCAGCTCGCGGATGCGCTTGCCGAAGCGCTTCCACTCCTTGGGGTCCTGGGTCTGCTCGTCCTTCCAGAACTTGTAGCCCTCGGCGTTGCGGTCGATGACCGCCTCGGCGCCCATGGAGCGGCAGATCTCGGCCTTCTCCGGGGAGGAGACGACGCAGATCGGGTTGGCGCCGCCGGCCAGGGCGAACTGGGTGGCGTAGGAGCCGAGGCCGCCGCTGGCGCCCCAGATGAGGACGTTGTCGCCCTGCTTCATGCCGGCGCCGTTGCGGGAGACCAGCTGGCGGTAGGCGGTGGAGTTGACCAGGCCCGGGCTCGCGGCCTCCTCCCAGCTGAGGTGGTCGGGCTTGGGCATCAGCTGGTTGGACTTGACGAGGGCGATCTCCGCGAGGCCGCCGAAGTTGGTCTCGAAGCCCCAGATGCGCTGCTCGGGGTCGAGCATGGTGTCGTTGTGGCCGTCCGAGGACTCCAGCTCGACGGAGAGGCAGTGCGCGACGACCTCGTCGCCGGGCTTCCAGGCGTTGACGCCGGGGCCGGTGCGCAGGACGACGCCCGCGAGGTCGGAGCCGATGATGTGGTACGGGAGGTCGTGGCGCTTGGTGAGCTCCGAGACGCGGCCGTAGCGCTCCAGGAAGCCGAAGGTGGACAGCGGCTCGAAGATCGAGGTCCACACGGAGTTGTAGTTGACCGAGGAGGCCATGACGGCCACCAGGGCCTCGCCCGGGCCGAGTTCCGGCACCGGGACCTGGTCCAGGTGCAGGGACTTGCGGGGGTCCTTGTCGCGGCTGGCGAGACCGTCGAACATCTCGGTCTCGTCCTTGTGCACGGTGATCGCGCGGTACGAGTCGGGCAGCGGCAGCGCCGCGAAGTCTGCGGCGGTGGCGGACTGCGACTGAATCGCGTCCAGGATGTCCTTCACGGTGTTGCCTCCGGCTGAGCGCTGTCTGAGGGTGCGCTGAGGGGTACGCGGTGCGTGCGTGGGAGCGTGTGGCGGGTGCTGCGAGGTGCCGTCGGTCCGGCAGAGCTGGTGGAGCGGCCGCGCCTGTGGTGAGGCGGGCGGGGGCCTGGTGACGCAGGCATCCGGGGCGCGTTCCGTGCCGAGTGGGCGTGGACCGCGGGGACGTCCGGACGGGACTCAACGTATGGCACCCCGTGTCACTCGGCAAGGCACTGGGTGCCAAAAATTTCTCTCACTTGCCGATTGACCTGCGCATATGAGCGATGATCGATCAGAGTTACCCGCGAGTAGGGGCAACTCGGACAAACGAAAGCGACCGCCCCCGGAACGGGAGCGGCCGCTGTGACGAGAGCGACTTACTTGTTCTTGAGTGCTTCTTCGATGGTCCGCATGACCTCGTCGAGCGGGGCGTCGGTCCGGGCCACCGCGACCAGCACCTCGCCCTCGGTGCGGACCGCCGTCTGCGGGGCCGCGCCCGCGCCGGCCAGGGTGCGGCCCGCGCCGATCCCGGAGCCGAAGGTCTTGCGCACGATGCCGAAGGCGTGGTCCAGCTGGGCTTCCACGTCCCCCTGGCCGCCGGCCCGCAGCCAGCGCCGCAGCACGTGGTTGTGCGCGGTGACCACCGCCGAGGCGGCCACCTCCGCCAGCAGCGGGTCGTCGTTGCCGTCGTGGTGGTCGGTCTCGTCGAAATGGGCCAGCAGGTAGCGCGTGAACAACCGCTCGTAGCGGGCCACCGAGGCGATCTCCCGCTCCCGCAGCGCCGGCACCTCGCGGGTCAGCCGGTAGCGCTCCACGGACACCGCCGGCGAGGCGGCGTACATCTTCATGACCTCCTTGATCCCCCGGCACACCGTGTCGAGCGGGTGCTCGTGCGCCGGGGCCACGTCCAGGACCGCCTCGGCGCGGGTCAGGGTGTCGTCGTGGTCCGGGAAGATCGCCTCTTCCTTGGAGCGGAAGTGCCGGAAGAAGGTCCGCCGCGCCACCCCGGCGGCCGCGGCGATCTCGTCGACCGTCGTGGCCTCGTACCCCTTCGTCGCGAACAGCTCCATGGCCGCCGCGGCGAGCTCGCGGCGCATCTTCAGGCGCTGGGCGGCCGCCCGGCTGCCCGCCGTCCCCTCCGGGGCGTCGGAGGCCGAGGTGGCGCGGGGTGAGGTCTTGGCGGGCTGGGACATAGAGCGAAAGTACTTCATCCGGGCGGGCGCGCGCTCCGGAGGGGGGTGGGAGGGGGGTGGATGCGGGGGAGGGCCCGCACTGGGCCCGGGAGGGTATGTCCGCCGTGAGGGTCCGGCGGACCCGAGCAGCCCTCCCCACGCATCCTGCTCAGGGCCCGTCGGGTCACCGGCGGGCGTACTCACGGAATCCGCGGCCTGTCTTGCGGCCCAGGCAGCCCGCCGCGACCAGGTGCTCCAGCAGCGGCGACGGGGCCAGGCCCGGGTCGCGGAACTCCTGGTGGAGCACCTTCTCGATGGCCAGCGACACGTCCAGGCCGACCACGTCGAGGAGCTCGAAGGGCCCCATCGGGTAGCCGCCGCCCAGCTTCATCGCGGCGTCGATGTCGTCGAGGCTCGCGTAGTGCTGCTCGACCATCTTGACCGCGTTGTTCAGGTACGGGAACAGCAGCGCGTTCACGATGAACCCGGCCCGGTCCCCGCAGTCCACCGCGTGCTTGCGGACCTTCCCGCAGACCTCGCGGACCGTGGCGTGCACGTCGTCCGCGGTCAGGACGGTCCGGACCACCTCGACCAGCTTCATGGCCGGCGCCGGGTTGAAGAAGTGCATGCCGATCACGTCCTGCGGGCGCTCGGTGGCCCGCGCCACGGCGATCACCGGCAGCGAGGAGGTGGTCGTGGCCAGCACCGCGCCCGGCTTGCAGACCTTGTCCAGGCCCGCGAAGAGCTGCTGCTTGACCTCCAGGTCCTCGGCGACGGCCTCCACGGCCAGGTCCACCTCGGCGAAGGCCTCCAGCGAGCCCGCCGGGGTGACCAGCGCGAGGGTCTGCGCGGCCGCCTCCTCGGTCAGGCGGCCCCTGGACACCGCACGGTCCAGGGACTTCCCGATCGCGGCCTTCGCGGCCTCCGCCTTCTCCTGGCTGCGCGCGGCCAGCACCACCGGGTAGCCGGCCTGCGCGAAGACCTGCGCGATCCCGCTCGCCATGGTCCCCGAGCCGGCCACGCCGACCGAGTGGACCGGGCGGCCGGAGCCGAGCAGCGAGCCGTCCAGCGGGGTCTGCAGGTCGCGGACGACCTTGGAGCTGCCCGGGGCCTCGTAGGTGTAGAAGCCGCGGCCGGCCTTCTGCCCGGTCAGGCCGGCCTCCACGAGGTGGCCCAGGATCGGGGCCGGGGCGTGCAGCCGGTCGCCGGAGGAGGCGTACATGGCCTCCAGGACGGTCCGGGCGGTGTCCACGCCCACCAGGTCGAGCAGGGCGAGCGGGCCCATCGGCAGGCCGCAGCCCAGCTTCATGGCCGCGTCGATGTCCTCGCGGGAGGCGTACTTGGCCTCGTACATGGCCGCGGCCTGGTTGAGGTAGCCGAACAGCAGGCCGTCGGCGACGAAGCCGGGCCGGTCGCCGACCGCGACGGGCTCCTTGCCGAGCTCCCGGGCCAGGGCGGTGACGGCCTCGACCGCCGTGGGGGCCGTCAGCACGCTGGAGACGATCTCCACGAGCTTCATCGCCGGGGCCGGGTTGAAGAAGTGCAGGCCCAGGACGCGCTCGGGGCGCAGCGACTCGGCGGCGAGCCGGGTCACGGACAGCGCGTTGGTGCCGGTGGCCAGGAGGGTGTCGGGCCGGACGACCGCGTCGAGCTCGTCGAAGACCCGGTGCTTGAGGTCGTAGTCCTCGGGGACCACCTCGATCACCAGGTCGGCGTCGGCGGCGGCGGAGAGCTCGGTGGAGGTGCGGAAGCGGGCGAGGACCTCCTCGCGCTCCTGCCCGGTGAGCTTCTCCTTGGCCACCGAGCGGGCCGTGGCGGCCGCGAGGGCCCCGGCGGCCCGGCGGACGGCCGCCTCGCTGACGTCGATGCCGACGACCTCGCGGCCGGACCGGGCGAGGACCTCGGCGATGCCGGTGCCCATGGTGCCGAGGCCGACGACGGCGACGGTGCGCAGGGGGGAGGGACTGGACGTGGACGGAAGGTCCATCGCGGGACTCCAGTGGAATGAGGGTGACGACTGGGAGGGCGCGCGCGGTGCACGGTGCGCGCGGTGCCGTACGGCACGTGGTGCGGGGCGTGCGGGAACGCGGTGCGCGACGCCGTGCGCGGGGCCGTGCGTCGACGCGGTGCGTGGAGAGCCGTACGGCGGTGCCGGGGTGGGGCTGCTGCCGAGCGGGGCGGGCCCTGGTGGCCGTCCCGGAGGGCGGGCGCGGCGGGCCTGGCGGCACGACCCTGTCCCGGGGTCCTGCCGTGCGTACGGGTGGTGCGGTGAACCGACTGGCACGGGGCGGCTGCGTCACCAGGCCGGTCCCGTGCGTGTGGAAGAGACAGTAACTCGGCGGTAACTCGCGCGCCAGAGCGCGGAGATGTGACCTGTACCGCCCAAATGTACCGATCATCGATGATCGATCAGCCGGCCGGGTCCAGGGGGTGGAACTCCGCGAACCGGGCGTGGCGCCGCGCGCGGACCCCTAGGGTGGCCGCGTGAACGAGGTACTGGAGCGCCTGCGGGCCGAGTCGGACGGGTCCCCCGGGTACGAGGAGCTGCTGACGGCCGGGCCCGACGGGCTGGCCGCCTCGCTGACCTCGGCCGGGCAGCCCCTGTGGGCCCGCGAACTGGCCGCGTACCGGCTGGGCATGGCCAGGGACCGGCGCGCCTTCGAGCCGCTGGTCCTGCTGCTCAACCACCGCGACCCCGCCCGCTGCGAGGCCGCCGCGCAGGCCCTCGGCGTGCTCGGCGACCCGCGCACCGCCCGCGCGGCCGCCGCCCTCGCCACCAACACCCTGCGCACCGCCTACGCCCTGCACCCGGTGCGGCTGCTGGCCGCGCTGCGGGCTCCCGAGTCGGCCCCCGCCCTGATCTCGACCCTGTCGCGGCTGCTGGCCCCGCACGACCCGTACTGGCGGGTGGCGCTGGCCTGCGTCGAGGGCCTGGGCGCCCTGGCCGACGCCCGGGCCCGCGACGTCCTGGTCCGCGCCCAGGCCCACCCCCGGCTGGCCCTGGCGGCCACGGACGCCCTGAACCGCCTGATCACCCACCACCCCGACGCGTAGGCCCCGGCCGGGCGGGGACGGGGGCCGCCGCGCGGGGCCGTCTCCCCGCCCCGCGCGGCGGGAGCCTCAGGACGCCGGCGGGACGATCGCGAAGGCCTCCACCTCCAGGAGGAGTTCCGGGCGGAAGAGGGCCGCGACCTGGACCGCCGAGGAGGCCGGCAGCAGGTGCGGGGCGATCACCTCGTCGCGGGCCGCCCGCCGAGGACGGGACCGCCCGGGTCTGTGTCGTCGGATTCGGGGCGGGCTGCGCAGGGCAGGCGGCGACGGAGGCC
>NZ_JBHVUQ010000206.1:0-12546 GCF_042884105.1 Streptomyces sp. NPDC058157 | reverse complement strand
TCCGTGGGGGGCCGGTCTGTCATGGGTCGCCGTTGGCGATCGCGACGCGACGCGACCGAAGGGAGCGCCCTTGACAGGCCGGCCCGACGCGGAAGGACGATGAGACTGACGGGAAAGCCCCAACCCTTCTCTGAGACCGCTGAGTGTGGTCCCGCCCCTCCCCGGTACCGGGCAGCTGGTCGGCACGGCACTCGGTCGACGTCCGGGGTCAGCCCGGCAGCGCCACCCCCGTCAGCGTCGGCGTCGCCACCGTCAGGGTGTCGGCTGCCAGCGCCACCGCCGGGCCTGCCGCCGACTCGTGTTCCCACACGCGGCGGGGGCGGCCCGACCGGGTCTCCAGGCCCGTCACGAACGGTGGGGCGGGGCGGCCCAGGAGGCCCCGGCGGCCCCCGTGTGCGGAGCGGACGTACAGCATCCCCCGGCGGACGCCCAGCAGTTCGAGGACGCACTCCGTGCCCTCGCGCCGGGTCACCGGCTGCTGCCAGCGCACCGCCCCGCTGCCCGCGTCCAGCGCGAACACCGTGTCCCAGCCCTGTTCCGGCCGGTACGCGGCCACGTACACCACCCCGTCCTCGACCAGCAGCCGCTCCGCCGCCGCACCCGGCTCGAAGCGCCACAGCTCGTAGCCCCTGCGCCGGTCCAGGGCGCGCACCACGCCCCCGTCCAGCACGTGCACCGTTCCCGCGGGCAGGTCCGGGACCTCCCGCGCCCCGGCTCCGTACCCGCGCGGCCAGGACCACAGCGGTGTCCCGGTCGGCAGGTGCAGGGCGCGCAGTTGGCGGCCGTCGCCGAGGACGAGGCACTCGCCCGACACCGTCACCGTCCGCGGGTCCGACTCCGGCACCGGCTGCCGCCACGCCCGTTCGCCGGTGTCCTTGCGCAGGGCGCTCAGCTCCCCGTCCGCCGCCACGAGCAGCAGACCGGGCGCGGGCGTCAGCGCGGCCGCCCCCGGCAGCTCCCGCCACCACCGCACCCGCCCGTCCGCCGGCTCCCGGACCACCAGGCGCCCGCCCGGCCCGCCGTCCGACTCCACCACCACGCACACGGTGTCGGCGTCGGCCGCGCACCACACCCGTTCCGGCTCGGGGAGCGGACGGGCCGCCACGCCCTCGTCGGCGTACGCCGTCCAGCGCGTGGTCCCGGAGTCGGCCTCCGCGCACCCCACCTCGGAGCCGGACGTCCACACCACCCGCTGCCCGGCCGGGTGCAGCGCCTGCGGCCGGGCGCCCTCGGCCCGCCAGCGTTCCGCCCGGGTCGCGCCCGGACCGGCCGGGAGCCCGCCGGCCCGGCCGGGCCCCGAGGTCACGGAGTGCGGCGGGCGCGTGCCGGGGTCGGCGGCGGCCGGCTCCAGCCAGGGCGCGCCCGCGGTGCAGTCCCGGGCGATCCAGGCCAGCTCGCGGCCCCGCTCGGCCGGTTCGGCGAGCTCGCGCGCGGCGGCGGCCCGCTCCCGGGCGGTGGCCGGCTCCAGCACGGGGCGGTGCCCCTCGGCGTTCAGCTCCCGGGCGGCCTTCAGGGCGCCACGGGCCGCCTCGACCTCCTCCTCCCGCTGCCCGGGCACCGCCACCAGCTCGGCCAGGGCCTCCTCGGCCCGGTCGAGGGCGTCGGCCGCACCGGCCCGGTCCCCGACGGCCAGGCGTTCCCCCGCCACCCGGCACAGCGCCCGCACCCTGGACCCGCCGACGGGGATCCGCGCGGCCAGCCGCAGGGCGGCGGGCAGGTCCTGGCGGGCGACGGCGGTGACGGCCTTGGACCCGGTGGCGGCGCGGACCGCCGGGCTCGGTATCCGGGCCAGCCAGCGCTCGGCCTGCGCCAGGTCTGCGGGGGCGCTGGCCAGGGCCGCGCGGGCGAGTACGGCCTCCTCCGCCGCGCTGCCGGGGAAGTGCCGCCGGGCCAGGCGCACCCCGCGCTCGGGTGCCACCGCCGCGAGCTCCTCCGCGACCTTGCGCAGCCGGCTCGCGCGGCGCGGCCCGAACACCGGGAACAGCGCCTGCTGGGCGTCGGTCAGGACCCGTTCGGTGCGCGCGGGGGCGTCCCGGGAGATCCGCCGGGCCAGGCCGGTCAGCAGCCCGGCCACCCGGGCACCGTCGCCGCCGCCGTCGGCCCACGCCCACCGCTCGGCGTCCGCGAGCAGCCGGGCCGCGAGCCCGGCGTCGAACCGCGCCGCCGCCTCGGCCGCGAGCGCGAGCCCTTCGACGCGCGCCTCCCCGGCCCCGGCGGGCAGCCCGCCCAGCGCCTCCTCGGCCTCGACCAGCAGCTCCCGTACGAACTCCCGCACGGGGACGGGAAGCCCCGACCCGCCCCCGGCTCCCCCCTCGGCCCCGCCGTCGCCCGCCGGTCCCGGCTCGGGCTCCGCAGCTGGACCGGGAGCCGGTCCCCCGACCCCGTCGCGGCCGGCGTCCTCCTCCTCCTCGACCGACGGCTGCTCCCGCTCCGCCGCCGTGTCCCGAGCCCTGTCCGCCCCCGGCTCCCGTCCCTCCTCGCGCCCCGGCTCCCGTCCCTCCTCGCGCCCCGGCTCCCGTCCCTCCTCGTGCCCCGGATCGCGTCCCTCTTCGCGCCCCGGATCGCGGACCGTCGCCCCCGGCAGCCCGTCCTCCGTCAGCCCCCGCAGCGCCCGCCCCACCGCCTCGGCCGAGCCGGGACGGTCCGCCGGGGACTTCGCCAGGAGGGCGGCCAGCAGCGCCTCCAGTTCCCCGGGTAGCGCCACCCCCGCCTCCCGCAGCGGCGGCGGCGGGTCCTCGATGTGGCGGCGCATCAGGACGTACGGCCCCTCGCTCTGGCCGAACGGCGGCTCGCCGCTCAGCAGGGCGTACAGCACGCACCCCAGGGCGTACAGGTCGCAGCGGGCGTCCACGTGCTCGCCCCGCCACTGCTCGGGCGCCATGTACGGCGGGGTGCCGAACATCCGGCCCGTCACCGTCCAGCCGGCCGTCGCGTCGGCGGAGTGCGCGATGCCGAAGTCGCAGATCTTGAGCCGGCCGCCGGGCAGCAGGAAGAGGTTCTGCGGCTTGAGGTCCCGGTGGACCACCGCCCGTTCGTGCGCGGCGGCCAGCGCCTCCGCCGTCTGCGCGGCCAGGTCCACCGCCCGCGCCACCGGCAGTCCGCCCCGCTCGCGCGCGAGCACCGCCCCCAGGTCCTCCCCGGGCAGCAGCTCCATCACGATGAACAGCCGTCCCTCGTGCTGCCCCACGTCGTGCACCACGGTGATCCCCGGGTGCTGGAGCCGCGCCCCGATGGTGGCCTCCCGCCGGAAGCGGGCGATCAGTTCCGCGTCGGTCGCCGCCTCCAGCAGCACCTTCACCGCGACCGGCCGGTCCAGGGCCAGGTCGTGTCCCGCCCACACCTCGCCCATGCCGCCCGCCCCGAGCCGGCGCTCCAGCCGGTACCGGTCCGCCAGCAGTTCCCCCACCCGCACCGCGAAGCCCCCTGACACCACGTCATCCGACGGTCGACGGTCGTCCAGGGGGCATTCTCCACCGTGAAGTGAACTACCGGGGGTCGGAAGGCGAACGGCGGCGGATCCGGCTGCCCAGCCACACCAGCGGGTCGTACTTGCGGTCCACGGCCCGCTCCTTCAGCGGGATCAGGGCGTTGTCGGTGATCTTGATGCCCTCCGGGCAGACCTCCGTGCAGCACTTGGTGATGTTGCAGTAGCCCAGCCCGTGCTCCTCCTGGGCCGTCCGCTTGCGGTCCAGGCCCGCCTCCTCGGCGGCGTCCAGCGGGTGCATGTCCAGCTCGGCGACCCGCATCAGGAAACGGGGTCCCGCGAAGGCGGGCTTGTTCTCCTCGTGGTCGCGCACCACATGGCAGGTGTCCTGGCACAGGAAGCACTCGATGCACTTGCGGAACTCCTGCGAGCGTTCCACGTCCACCTGCTGCATCCGGTACTCGCCCGGCGCCAGCCCGGCCGGCGGCACGAACGCCGGGACCGAGCGCGCCTTCTCGTAGTTGAACGACACGTCCGTCACCAGGTCCCGCACCACCGGGAAGGCCCGCAGCGGGGTGATCGTGACCGTCTCCGCCCGGTCGAAGACCGACATACGGGTCATGCACATCAGCCGCGGCCGCCCGTTGACCTCCGCGCTGCACGAACCGCACTTGCCCGCCTTGCAGTTCCAGCGCACCGCCAGGTCCGGGGCCTGGGTGGCCTGGAGCCGGTGGACGATGTCCAGGACCACCTCGCCGTCGTGCACCTCGACGGTGAAGTCCCGCAGGTCCCCGCCCTCCGCGTCGCCCCGCCAGACCCGGAAGCGGGCGTCGTAGGTGGTCATCCGTGGAGCTCCTCTTCGGCCAGGTACTTGGCCAGCTCGTCCTTCTCGAACAGCGCCAGCAGGTCGGGGCGGATCGGCTCGGTCCGTACGCGTTCCAGGGCGATCCGGTCGGCGGCGGGATCGGCGGGGACCGGATCGACCGGCCGGCACAGCAGGTTCACCGGCCGCCACGCCCGCTCCATCGCCGGACGGTCCTCGCGGGTGTGCCCGCCCCGGCTCTCGGTGCGCTCCAGGGCGGCCCGGGCCACGCACTCGCTGACCAGCAGCATGTTGCGCAGGTCCAGCGCGAGGTGCCAGCCCGGGTTGAACTGCCGGTGCCCCTCGACCCCGGCGCGGGCGGCCCGTGCGCGCAGGGCGGCGAGCCGCTCCAGGGCCTCGGCCATCTCGGCCTCGCGGCGGATGATGCCGACCAGGTCGTTCATGGTCGTCTGGAGCTCCTGGTGGAGCGTGTACGGGTTCTCCGCGCCCTCGTCGGCGTGGAAGGGGGCCAGCGCCTCGGCGGCGGCCGCGTCGATCTGCTCCTGGGAGACCGCCGGACGCTCGGCGCCGGCCGCCGCGTGCTCCGCGGCGTGCAGGCCCGCCCGCCGCCCGAAGACCAGCAGGTCGGAGAGGGAGTTGCCGCCGAGCCGGTTCGAGCCGTGCATCCCGCCCGCGACCTCACCGGCCGCGAACAGCCCCGGCACCCCGACGGTGGCGGCGGTGTCGGAGTCCACCGCGATGCCGCCCATCACGTAGTGGCAGGTCGGCCCGACCTCCATCGGCTCGGCGGTGATGTCCACGTCCGCCAGCTCCTTGAACTGGTGGTACATCGACGGCAGCCGCCGCCTGATCTTCTCGGCGGGCATGCGCGTGGACACGTCCAGGAACACCCCGCCGTGCGGGGAGCCGCGGCCCGCCTTCACCTCGGAGTTGATGGCCCGGGCGACCTCGTCACGGGGCAGCAGCTCGGGCGGGCGCCGGTTGGCGTCCGGGTCCTCGTACCAGCGGTCGCCCTCCTCCTCCGTCTCGGCGTACTTCTCCTTGAAGACGTCCGGGACGTAGTCGAACATGAACCGCTTGCCCTCGCTGTTGCGCAGCACCCCGCCGTCGCCGCGCACCGATTCGGTGACGAGGATGCCCTTCACGGAAGGGGGCCAGACCATGCCCGTGGGGTGGAACTGCACGAACTCCATGTTGAGCAGCGGCGCACCGGCGAGCAGGGCCAGCGCGTGGCCGTCGCCGGTGTACTCCCAGGAGTTGGAGGTGGTCTTGAAGGACTTGCCGATCCCGCCGGTGGCGAGCACCACCGCCGGGGCCTCCAGGACGAAGAAGCGCCCGGACTCGCGCTCGTAGCAGAAGGCGCCCGAAACCCGGTCGCCGTCCTTCAGGACCCGCGTCACCGTGCACTCCTGGAAGACCTTGAGCCGGGCCTCGTGGTCCCCGTACTCCTTGAAGTCCTCCTGCTGGAGCTGCACGATCTTCTGCTGGAGGGTGCGGATCAGCTCCAGGCCGGTGCGGTCGCCGACGTGCGCGAGGCGCGGGTACTCGTGGCCGCCGAAGTTGCGCTGCGAGATCCGCCCGTCGGGCGTCCGGTCGAAGAGGGCCCCCCAGGTCTCCAGCTCCCACACCCGGTCCGGCGCCTCCTTGGCGTGCAGCTCGGCCATCCGCCACTGGTTGAGGAACTTCCCGCCGCGCATGGTGTCGCGGAAGTGGACCTGCCAGTTGTCGTGCGCGTTGGCGTTGCCCATGGAGGCGGCGATCCCGCCCTCCGCCATGACGGTGTGCGCCTTGCCGAAGAGGGACTTGCAGATCACCGCCGTACGGACGCCCCGCTCCCGCGCCTCGATCGCGGCCCGCAGCCCGGCACCACCCGCCCCGACCACGACCACGTCCCACTGCTGCCGGTCGACTTCGGTCATGTCAGAAGATCCTCGGGTCGGTGAAGGTGCCGGTGGCCAGCAGGTACACGTAGAAGTCGCACAGGGCCACGCTGATCAGGGAGGCCCAGGCGAGCTGCATGTGGCGGGTGTTGAGCCGGCCGACCCAGCTCCACAGGCGGTAGCGCACCGGGTGGGCGGAGAAGTGCTTGAGGCGGCCGCCCATGATGTGCCGGCAGGAGTGGCAGGAGAGGGTGTAGGCCCAGATCAGCGTGATGTTGACCAGGAACAGCAGGGTGCCGAGGCCCATGTGCCCCCACGCGTAGTGCCCGTCGCGGAAGGTCAGGACGGTGTCGTAGGTGAGGATGCCCGCGACCGGGACCGCCGCGTAGAAGAACCAGCGGTGCGCGTTCTGCAGGATCAGCGGGAAGCGGGTCTCGCCCGTGTACCCGGTGTGCGGTTCGGCGACCGCGCAGGCGGGGGGTGAGGCCCAGAAGCCGCGGTAGTAGGCCTTGCGGTAGTAGTAGCAGGTCAGGCGGAAGCCGAGGGGGAAGACCAGGATCAGCAGGGCGGGGGACAGGCCCCACCAGCTGCCGAACAGGTCGAGGTTGGGGCCGCCGCGCATCGTCTCGCAGTTCTCCGCCAGGCAGGGGGAGTAGAACGGGGAGACGTAGGGGGCCGCGTAGTAGTGGGCGTTCGCGAACGCCCGCCACGTCGAGTAGACGACGAAGGCGAGCAGCCCGGCCGCGGTGCCGGCGGGGGCCAGCCACCACCGGTCGGTGCGCAGGTGCCGGGCCGTGATCGCGGCCCGGGAGGGGGAGTGGACCCCGCCGGGCCGTTGCCGGGGTGGTTCCGTGCCTGTGGCCAAGGAGAACTCCGGGTGGAGTGCGATGAGGGGTGGCCCAGGAGGCCCGGCCGCTCGCGCGGCCGGGCCAGATGGGAGAGGGCGGGCGGTACGGGGACGTCAGGGGGCGCGGCGGTCGCGGACGCCGAGGCCCTCGTCGTCGGTGTCCGTCCACTTGGACTGGTCGTACGGGGTGTCCGGGACGGTGACCATCCCGGACGGGCCGGAGGGCTTGGTGGCGGCGGCCGGCGACTGCCGGGCGACGTCCTGCTCCAGCCGTTCCACCGAGCGGACCAGCTCGTTCAGGTTGCGTCGTACGGCCGTCAGATCGTCTTGCAGGGACATGACGTGACCTCACTTCCGCGGGGGTGCGGTGGCAACGCTCACGGGCGCCTGCGAGTGTCGCGCCTCCCGTCCCCGGTTGTGAAGGGACGTGCAGCGATTCCGGGCGCGCAGGCGCAAACCGTGCGCCCCTCCCTGCCCCCATTTTCATCCCTCGAACGAGGGAACGCCCGTCCGGGCCGCAACCGGGATTGGTCCGCACGGGTGGGGTTCGCGGCGTGGCGCGGGTCCGCTCCGGAGGACCCGGCCGGCCGTCGATTTCAGTGGATTCCGGCACCAGTGTGATCAGCTCCATATACCGCCGAACGTGATCAAGACCCCCCTCTTTCACGGCTCCACGCCCCGCCCCGGAGGTACCACCCATGACCCAGAGAACGCGCAGGTCCTTGGCGCTCCTCACCTCGGGAGTCCTTGCACTGCCGCTCCTCGCGGGCTGCGGGGCGGGTGAGGACGACGGCGGGCCGGCCGCCGCCGGACCGGACATCGCGCTGACGGCCCGCGAGCAGGTCGCCGACGGCGGGGTGCTGCGCTGGGCGGTGGACTCCCTGCCGGAGACCCTCAACAGCTTCCAGGCCGACGCGGACGCCACCACCGGCCGGATCGCGGGGGCGGTGCTGCCCCAGCTGTTCACGCTGGACGCCAAGGGGCGGCCGGTGGCCAATCCCGACTACCTGGAGAAGGCCGAGGTGGTCGCGCGCGAGCCCAAGCAGGTCGTGCTGTACCGGCTGAACCAGAAGGCGGTGTGGAGCGACGGGCGGGAGATCGGCGCCCCCGACTTCGTGGCGCAGTGGCGGGCCCTGAACGGCAAGGACTCGGCGTACTGGACGGCCCGCAACGCCGGCTACGAGCGGATCGAGAAGATCGAGCGCGGCAAGTCCGACCTGGAGGTCAAGGTCACCTTCAACCGCCCGTACGCGGACTGGCGCTCCCTGTTCAGCCCGCTCTACCCGAAGCAGGTCATGGGCACCCCGGAGGCCTTCAACGAGGGGGCCCGGGGCGCCCTCAAGGTCACGGCCGGCCCCTTCAACCTCGGGGCCCTCGACAAGAAGACCGGTACGGCGGCCCTGACCCGCAACCCCCGCTGGTGGGGCCGGCCCGCCAAGCTGGACACCCTGGTCCTGACGGCGGTCCCGCGGGCCGGCCGCCCGGCGGCGCTGGCGGCCGGGAAGGTGGACCTGGCGGAGGTCGACCGGGCGGGCGCCGACCGCATCGGCCTCGCGCACCGCGACGCGGGCCGCACCGACGGCAGCCACGGCCCGGGCGCCTCCCTGACCCCGGCGCAGGCCACCCTCTCCTGGGCGCTGGCCCACGGCACCGACGAGGCGAAGGCCAAGGAGGAGCAGGAGAACCGGCAGAAGGGCGCCGAGGCGGTGAAGGCGTACGCGGACGAGCAGTCGGCGCTGCGCGGCTTCGAGGTCCGCAAGTCGCTGGAGCCCTCGTACACCCAGCTGGCCATGAACGGGGCGTCGGGCCCGCTGTCCGACGAGCGGGTGCGCCGGGCGATCGCGCGGGCGCTGGACCGCAAGGAGCTGGCGGAGATCGTCCTGAAGCCGCTGGGCCTGCCGGCGAAGCCGGTCGGCAGCCACCTGGCCCTGGCCGGGCAGCTCGCGTACGCGGACAACAGCGAGGCCCTCGGCGGTACGGACACCCACGCGGCCCAGGCCCTCCTCGCGGACGCGGGCTGGCGCAAGGGCGGCAAGCTGACCGAGCCGGAGGCGAAGGCGGGCCCGGAGGGCGAGGGGGCCACCGACGACTCCAAGACCCGGGCGGCCGCCAAGCCCGGCCCGGGCGACGGCACGGGCAACGACGGCCTCTACATCGTGGGCCAGGACGACGGCCGGGGCGGCGCCGTGCGCCGGGACCGGCCGGACCGCCAGGGCCGGGCGGGCCGCCCGGGCGCACCGAGCACGGGCCCGCACGTGTTCCAGGAGGGCCGGGTCGACTTCGGGGAGCAGCTCGTAGACGAGGGGATCGCCTTCGCCCCGGGCGGCCTGCGTACGGCGGTCTCGCCGGTGCTGGCCCCGTCCTCCCTGGCCGTCCAGCAGGAGGACGCGCTGCTGACGCAGGCGGGGGCCATCGAGGACGGCAAGCGCGCGGCGGCCGCCGCGGCGGCGAAGGCGAAGGCGGAGGCCGACGGCGAAGGGGAGGACGCCAAGGAGCCGGCCAAGGCGACCCCGGCCCCGGCCCCGGTCAAGCAGACCGCCCCCCGCACCTCGGGCGCCATGCTCGCCAAGGACGGCAAGCAGCTCAACCTGCGCTTCGTGATGCCGGCCGGTCCCGGCTCGGAGGCCCTGCGCGCGGTCGGCGACCGGATCTCCCAGACGCTGCGGAAGATCGGCATCAACACCCAGGTGACCAAGGTGCCCGACGAGAGCTTCTTCAAGGACCACATCGCCTCGGGCCAGTACGACCTGGCCCTGTACTCCTGGCCGGCCACGGCCTTCCCGGCCACCGACGCGCGGCCGATCTTCGCGAAGCCGGAGCCGGCGGCGGACGGCTCGCTGCTCGTCGAGCAGAACTACACCCGGGTCGGCACCGACCACATCGACCAGCTGTTCGACCAGGCGGCCGGTGAACTGGACGAGGGCAAGGCCCGCGACCTGATGCGCAAGGCGGACGCCCGGATCTGGGCCGAGGCCGGGTCGATCCCCCTGTACCAGCGCCCGGAGCTGGTCGCGGCCAAGCCGGGTCTGGCGAACGCCGGTGCCTTCGGGCTCGGGGCGCCGCGCTTCCAGGACATCGGCTGGAAGAAGCCGCCGGCCGCGAAGGGCGAGAAGGGCGGGAAGGGCGAGAAGGATGAGAAGGAGAAGTAGCCGGTGGCCGGGAGACGCCCGGCGAAGAAGTGGTGAAAAAACGGGGCCTGTCGGGTTGACCGGCGGGTAGCAAGCTCAGAAGTGACTCAAGTTCCTTGCCCGCCGGATGCCCGGCGGGCAAGGTCGTGCGTACCCGTTGACCCGCAGGAACACCCGCTCTCCCCCCGTAGTACAGACCGCCGGGAAACCCCACCCACACCCCGGCCGTCCTCAGTCGTCCGGCCTCTTGACAGACCCCCCGGCAGGCGGTTCCCGCCGTTCGACGTACGATGGGGTAAGGCCGTGGCAGGTTTTCCGCCCGGCAGAGGCTCGCGTGCCAGGCCGTACGCGACGCCATCCACGATCCCGGGAGAAGCGCCGAAGTGCCCACGCGCCACGACATCCGTAACGTCGCCATCGTCGCCCACGTCGACCATGGCAAGACGACCATCGTCGATGCCATGCTCAAGCAGGCCGGTGCCTTCGCCGCCCACCAGCAGCTCGACGACCGCATGATGGACTCGAACGACCTGGAGCGTGAGAAGGGCATCACGATCCTCGCCAAGAACACGGCGGTGAAGTACCACCCCAAGGACGGCGGGGCCCCGATCACGATCAACATCATCGACACCCCCGGCCACGCCGACTTCGGTGGCGAGGTCGAGCGCGGTCTGTCGATGGTGGACGCCGTCGTCCTGCTGGTGGACGCCTCCGAGGGTCCGCTGCCCCAGACCCGCTTCGTGCTGCGCAAGGCCCTCCAGCAGCGCAAGCCGGTCATCCTCTGCATCAACAAGACGGACCGCCCGGACTCCCGGATCGACGAGGTCGTCAACGAGACCTACGACCTGTTCCTGGACCTGGACGCCGACGAGGACCAGATCGAGTTCCCGATCGTCTACGCCTGCGGCCGTGACGGCATCGCCTCGCTGACCAAGCCGGAGGACGGCACCGTCCCCGCGGACAGCGACAACCTGGAGCCGTTCTTCTCCACCATCCTGGAGCACGTCCCGGCCCCGACCTACGACGAAGAGGCCCCCCTCCAGGCCCACGTCACCAACCTCGACGCCGACAACTTCCTCGGCCGCATCGCGCTGCTCCGCGTCGAGCAGGGCGAGCTGCGCAAGGGCCAGACGGTCGCGTGGATCAAGCGTGACGGCACGATCTCCAACGTCCGCATCACCGAGCTGATGATGACCGAGGCGCTCACCCGCAAGCCCGCCGAGGTCGCCGGCCCCGGTGACATCTGCGCCGTCGCCGGTATCCCCGAGATCATGATCGGTGAGACCCTGGCCGACCCGGAGAACCCGATCGCGCTGCCGCTCATCACGGTGGACGAGCCGGCCATCTCCATGGTCATCGGCACCAACACCTCCCCGATGGTCGGCCGCGGCGGTTCCGGCAAGGGCGCGGACGCCAAGGCCGCGGTCAAGGACCGCAAGGTCACCGCCCGCCAGGTCAAGGACCGCCTCGACCGCGAGCTGATCGGTAACGTCTCGCTGCGCGTCCTGGACACCGAGCGTCCGGACGCCTGGGAGGTCCAGGGCCGCGGTGAGCTCGCGCTCGCCATCCTGGTCGAGCAGATGCGCCGCGAGGGCTTCGAGCTGACCATCGGCAAGCCGCAGGTCGTCACCCGCGAGATCGACGGCAAGGTCCACGAGCCGGTCGAGCGCATGACGATCGACGTGCCCGAGGAGCACATGGGCGCCGTCACGCAGCTCATGGGCGTCCGCAAGGGCCGCATGGACAACATGTCGAACCACGGCTCCGGCTGGGTCCGCATGGAGTTCGTCGTCCCGTCCCGCGGCCTCATCGGCTTCCGTACGGAGTTCCTGACCCAGACCCGCGGCACCGGTATCGGCCACTCGATCCACGAGGGCCACGAGCCGTGGTTCGGCCAGCTGGTCACCCGTAACAACGGCTCCCTGGTCGCCGACCGCGCCGGTGCGGTCACCGCGTTCGCGATGACCAACCTGCAGGAGCGCGGCGTGCTGTTCACCGACCCCGGCACCGAGGTGTACGAGGGCATGATCGTCGGCGAGAACTCGCGCGCGGACGACATGGACGTGAACATCACCAAGGAGAAGAAGCTCACGAACATGCGCTCCTCCTCCGCCGACTCCTTCGAGGCGATCGTCCCGCCGCGCAAGCTCTCCCTGGAGCAGTCCCTGGAGTTCTGCCGCGACGACGAGTGCGTCGAGGTGACCCCGGAGGCCGTGCGCATCCGCAAGGTCGTCCTGGACCAGAAGGAGCGCTCGCGCACCGCTTCGCGGGCCAAGTCGGCCAAGTAGGACGCGAGTAGGCTTCTGGCCGAAACGCATACCTTCGGCGACGGCCCCTCCCCGCACCGGCCCGGTGGGGGGGGGGGCCGGGGGCGGTTTGGAAAACGGTTGTTGGGGCCCCGGGTGCCCCTACCCGAAGTGTAGCTGCGGGATAAAGTATAAACC